>DATKQG010000008.1 GCA_035532835.1 Candidatus Dormiibacterota bacterium | reverse complement strand
CAGCGTCGATGCGCTGCCCGTTGCATACTCAACCTCATAGAGGCCCGGAATCGCCTGGCTCGTGGAGCTGCTCGGCTGCGTAAATGCGTGCCGCTCGTTCTGAGCGGTCCCGAGCATCTGCGGCGCCGCCGTCCCCGAAGTTGGGCAGGTATAGGCCGATGGATTCGGCGGCGGTGGCGTGGCCGTCGGCACCACGACCGGGGTCGAGGTGATCACGGGAGTCGGGTTTCCACCGCCTCCTCCGCCGCCGCATGCGGAAACGAGCATCGCCGTAGCGGCAAAGAGCAGGGCCTTCGGGGCTAAGCGCAGTCGATTCACTCAGATACCTTCATCAAAGCGGTGAGGGTCTTTGGGCTGGTAACGTAATAGGATTATCGGTCGATTCGGGTCCGGATGCAGAATCACTCTCTTAACCATCTCCACACGATTCCCAGGGCCATCGTCGTCGCTCGGCGCTGGATGGCCTCGCGGTCGCCTCGGAAGTCGAATTTCCAGGCCATCGCTCGCCCCCCGCTCTCGGCCAGCGCGAACCACACCAACCCCACCGGCTTCTCCGGCGAACCGCCGTCGGGGCCGGCGATGCCGGTGGTCGCCACGGCGATGTCCGCGTCCAAACGAGCGAGCGCTCCGCGCGCCATTTCCAGCGCCGTCTCCTCGCTGACCGCGCCGAATGATGCCAGCGTGGTCTCGAGAACGCCGAGCTGCCGCGTCTTCACCGCATTGTCATAGGCGACGATGCCGCCGAGGTAGGTCTGCGATGCGCCCGGCGTTCGCGTCAGCGCCGCCGCGATGCGCCCTCCGGTGCACGATTCCGCGCTCGCCGCGTGCCAACCGCGCGCCCGCAGCATCGCGTGAATCGCCTCTTCCACCGTCGCCGCATCGGTCCCGTAAACGTGGCCGCTCAAGCGCGCGACGATATCCGCTTCCAGCGGCGCAATCGCAACGTCGGCATCGCGGCGTGAGGGCGCCTTGGCCATAATCTTCACATCGCATTGCCCTTCGTGCGCTAGGACCGCGATCTTGGGGTTCTCTTGCGAACGGAACAGGTCGGCGATGCGATGATCGATCTCCGATTCGCCCAGGTTGATCGTGTGAATCACCCGGGTGTAGATGGCGTCGCGCACCGCAAAGCGCTCGCGCAGGAACGGGATCAGCAGCTCTTCCAGCATCGGTTTCATCTCGCGTGGAACGCCGGGCATACAGGCGACGAACTTGCCGTCGCGGTTAAAGGCTACGAAGCCGGGAGCCGTGCCGCGCGGGTTGGTCAGCACGTGCGAACCGCGCGGGAGTTCGGCCTGCTTCACGTTATTTTCGCGCATCTCGCGGCCGATCGCCGCAAAAAACGCACGCATCTGCTCCAGCGCCGGCGCATTGAGCTCGGTATCGAGCCCGAGTGCGTCGCACACCGCTTCCTTGGTGAGATCGTCCACCGTCGGCCCGAGCCCGCCCGTAGTGACGACGCCGCCGGCGCGAGCGAGCGACGCCCGAATCGCTTCCGCGATTCGCGCGCGATTGTCGCCGACCGCGTGCGTTCCGTAGACGTCGATACCCGCGTCGGCTAAATGGCGCGCGACGAAGGTGGTGTTGGTATCCTGCAGCTGCCCCAGCAGTAACTCGGTTCCCACCGCGATCAACTCAACGCTCGTCACGTTCCGCCTTCTCGATCGCCGCGGGGAGCTGCGTTCGCTCGCGCTCTAGAAACCACTCGGGATACGTGAATGCGAGCTTGGCCGTAAAGCCGGTCGCGGCGTCGATCATCGCCTTGCGCCGAATGCCGGTGTCATTCGCGTCCGGGTGCTTGCGTTTGATGCGCGTCTTTTGCGATGAAAGGCAAGCGATAAAACGCTCGAACGTCGCGTCCATCGCGCCTTGCAAGGCCTCCTTTAACGCTTTGCCCACGCGCGGTGCTTGGCCCGTCGTGGAGATCGCGATGCGTACGGGGCCGGATTTCGCAATCGCCGCCATCGCCACAAAGCCGTAGGCCGGCTGATCGATGCAGCAGAGTAAGAATTTGTGACGATCTGCGAGGGTACGCAGGCGCCGCGAAAGCGCCTCGTCTTGCGGCGTGGAGATCACGAAGAACGCATCGACGATATCTTCATCGCGTAGCGCCGCGAGATCGCTGAGCCAACGAACGTTCGCACCCGCTTCCTCCAGCCCGGCGGCTTTATCGATCGCCTCGCGGTCGTCGCGTTCGCCGATGACGACGCACGTGCGGCCGGCGAGATTCAAGCTAACCGGGTAAAAGACGTTCATGGGGTCTTAGAAATCGACCGGACGCAGATAGAATTCGTTGATAGCGGTGTTGGTCAACATCGCGGTCGTCGGGAGATGGCGCTTCCAATGCGTGCCGTCCACGCGTTTGCGGACGAGCGAGACTTCATCCGGCGAAAACCCGCGATCTACGAGTTGCGCATCGTTGTAGCCGAGCAATAGTTGCGCCAGAATCGCGTCCGCGCGAACGTACGTGATGCCCAGATCCCCTTCGTCGGTTTGGTTGGCCTCCAAGTCCGCGCTGGGCGCTTTCTCCACCAGCGCCGCCGGTACGCCGAGATAGCGCGCGAGCGCCCACACTTGCGACTTGAAGAGGTCGCCGAGCGGGTTGACCGGCGGCGTATCGTCGGCATGCCAAGTAAAATATCCAAGGAGGCGTTCGGTTTTGTTTCCCGTGCCGATGGGGAGCGCTTCCAGTTTCGCGGATTGGTCGAAGAGTACGAGCATCCGCGTGCGCGCCATCACGTTGCCGCGCCGCCGCGCGTCGGCGCCGGGTTCGAACTGCAGGTAGCCGTCCACGGCCGCGGTGATTTCGATCGTGCGTTCGTGGATGCCGAGCGCATCGACGACGCTCTGCGCGTCGGTTAGGCTCGCGGCGCTCGAGGTCGCGTACGGCATGCGAATCGCGTACACGTTCTGCGGCCCGAGCGCTCGCGCGCATAGGTATGCGGTTACCGCGGAATCGACGCCGCCCGAAAGGCCGATCACCGCACGCGCGATCCCCCGCCGCGTCTGCAATTCGTCTCGCAAGAACGCGACGAGCCATTCCGTCGCGAGCGCCGGGTTGATGCCGGGCGGCTGCAGCGCGTTCTCGCGCGGGGCCTCAATGACCGGCAGCATCGGTGCCCCGCCGGGGGAGCGGCAGTTCGTCGTCGAGCAACAAATCGGGAAGCACTGCGGCCAGATCGCCTAAGAGCGGTAATCCGGCCCGGGCTAAATCGATCTCGCGCAGGTCCAGAACGGCGCGCAGAATACAACTCTGCGTGGCCGGAGCGCTCACGATGGTCTCTCCGCGCGGATCGATGATGCACGACGAACCGGTCATGCCTTTGCCGCCCTCGAAGCCCGTCAAGCCGGCGTAGATGATATAGACGCCGTGCTCGCTCGCGGTCGTTTGCAGAATCTCTCGCCACCGTGTGACCGAGGTCAATTCGCCTTCGCCCTCGATGCCGCGACCCGGCGCCGCACTCGGAACGATCAACACGCGCGCGCCCTTGAGGGCGGCGACGGTCGGCACCAACGAATGCCAGATGTCTTCGCAAATCAGCATCGCCGTCCGCGCAAAACCGGTCTCGAACGTCTGCATGCGTCGCCCGCGCGAAAGGAACCGCTGCTCGTCGAAGACGCCGTACGTGGGCAAGAACATCTTGCGATGCACGTGGAGGATGCGCTCGCTCTGCGGTTCCACCCGCACGTACAACGCGCTATTGTAAAACGTCCCGGCGTCGTTCTCAAAGAACCCGCTCGCGATATCGACGGCGGTCGTACCGCCCGCTTTGCGCCAAGCACCCGCGAGATCGCTCGCAAATCGTTGCGAGGTCAGCGCGAGATCGTACACGGCGCCTTCGAGAAAGTATCCGGTGCAGGCGGCTTCCGGCAGCACGATCAGCTCGGGTGGATCGCCGACTAATTGGGAGAAGGCTTCAACGACGGCGGCGAGGTTTTGCTCGTAACGGCCTTTGAGCGGCTTGGTTTGGAGAATGGCAACGCGCAACTGCGGCGCGTCGGCTGCGATGCTAACCGGCGGTTCCACTAACGGCTACCTCCGGGTCCACCTCGCCGGCTTGCGCGGCGCCGATCCGCGCGGCGCACTCTTCGGCCGGGTAGGTCCAAATCTCGGCGAGCGTCGGATGCAGGTGGGGAATGCGCATGAACTGTTGCACGGTGGCATTGAAGCTCATCGCGACGATCACTTCGTGAATCAATTCGGAGCCCTGCGGGCCGATCACGGCCGCGCCCAAGATACGGCCGCTCTGCGGATCGGCCATCATCTTCACGAACCCGTGCGTCTTGTTCAGACACTGCGCTTTGCCGTGTTCGGCGAAATCGTAGCGCCCGGCGACGTACGGAATGCCGTCGCGTTTGAGGCGTTTTTCGTTCATGCCCACAACGCCGATTTGCGGATCGCTAAAGATGGTATGGGCGGCGACGACCGAGTAGTCCGCCGCTTCGCTGTGGTTGCCGATGGCGTTACGCGCCGCAATCTCGCCTTGATAGATCGCCACGTGGACGAGCGGATAGTCGCCGGTTACATCGCCGACGGCGAAGATCGACGGATTGCTGGTGCGCAGCGTTGCGTCCACGTCGATGCCGGTAATCGGATGGTAGTTGACGTCGGCCAGTTCGAGCCCTAGGCCCTCGACGTTCGGAACCCGCCCCAGCGCGTAAAAAATCTCCTCGGCGGCCACTTCGGCGGCGACGCCGTCGGCTTCGATATGCACCACCTTGCTGCCGTCGCGCCGCTCGACCCGCATGACGCGCGCGTGGTCGACCACGGTGATGCCTTCGTCACGATAGTACAGCGTGAGCGCGTTGCCGACATCGTCGTCCTGATCGGTGAGCAGATGCCCGCTGCGAATCACCATCGTCGTCTTGGCGCCCATTCGCGCGAGAAACTGCCCGAGTTCGCAGGCGGTGTACCCGCCGCCGAGCACGATCGCCGATTTGGGAATACGCTCGAGCTCGAGGACGGCATCCGAATCCAGATAGCCCGTTTCGCGCAAGCCCGGAATCACCGCGGGAGAGACGCTGCTACCGGTCGCGACGATGAAACTCGTTGCTTCCAGCACGATATCGTCGCCGACGTGCAATTCGTGCGCCGAATGAAAGCGCGCCCGCCCCACGTGCAGCGGAAACGTGTTAATACCCTCGATGCGATACTCGGCGAAGTCTTTGACCAGCGCGCGCTTGCGCTGTGCGACGAACCGCATATCGAGCCGCAAGCTGCCGACGTGTACGCCCAGGCCCGCCGCCTCCCGCGCGTCGTGGGCGGCATCGCTGGACGCGAGAAGCGCTTTGCTGGGCATGCATCCGCGCAGGATGCACAGCCCGCCGAGCGGGCCTTCGTCAACCAGCGCGACGCTCGCGCCGAGATCGCGCGCCGTCCGAGCGGCCGCGTACCCGCCGGAGCCGGCTCCGACGATAACCAGGTCGTACCGATGTCGTTCCATGTATTTCTTTTCGAGGAGAGCGGCCGGCGCAGCCGATGCTAGCGCGGCCGAGCCCCAAGCCGATGAACCGACTCAATGAAGCGAACGGTTCCATTCGAGTGGACCAAAATCGAGTGCGTCCGCGCGTGATTGCCGAAAAAGCGTACCCCACGCACCAAATCGCCGTCCGTGATGCCGCTCGCGCAGAAGATCACGTTATCGCTCTTCACCAGATCGTCGATGAGCAGCAAGCGGTTCAAATCGCCGAAGCCCATCGCGGTCGCCCGATCGGCCTCCTCTTGGTGGCGCGGCTGCAAGCGACCCATGAAATTGCCGCCCAAGCACTTGATGGCGGCGGCCGCAAGGACGCCTTCGGGCGCTCCGCCGGTGCCCATCGCCACGTGAATGCCGGTCGATTCGATGGCCGTCGCAATGCAGGCGTCCACATCGCCGTCCGAGATCAGCTTAATCCGGGCGCCCGCCTCGCGCACCTCGCGGATGAGGTCAGCGTGGCGCGGACGGTCCAGAATCACGACGCAGACGTCGCTGATGGGTTTTTCGAGGGCGTTCGCCACGGCATCGAGGTTCTCGCGCACGGAGGCATCGAGGTGCACGTACGGGGCCGCCTTGGGGCCTACGGCGAGCTTCTTCATATAGGAATCGGGCGCATGGAGCAGCCCCCCGCGCTCGGCGATGGCCATCACCGCGATCGAGTTCGGCAGGCCGTTGGCGACCAAATTCGTGCCCTCGACCGGATCGACCGCGATATCGACCGGCGTCCCGCCCCGCCCAAGCTCCTCGCCGATGAAGAGCATCGGCGCCTCGTCGCGCTCGCCTTCGCCGATCACGATGCGCCCGGCGATATCCATCTGCCCGAGCGCTTCGCGCATTTTTTCGACGGCGGCGCCATCGGCGGCATCGCGCTCGCCGCGCCCCATCCAGCGCGAAGCGGCCAGCGCGGCGCTCTCGGTTACGGTGACAAAATCGAGACTATTGACCATGGTCACCATGGCTACAAGGCAAGCGGCGCTTTTCCTTGCAGGGCAAGCCTCGCTTGCGGTACGGGAGTCGTGCAACGCCCCGTATAAGTTTTGCGGCCGTGTCCGCTCACGTTCACGCGCCTCCTCGCGCGCGCCCAGTCACCATCGGCGATTTTCTCGCAGGTGGCCCCACCCCGCTCGTCGCCGTCCTCATCGCGGGATTCACGATCGGCTTCTTCGCGTGGTATACACTCCTAGTTCCCCACCACGACGCGATCATTTCGGAGCTCGGCTTGTTCGTCTGCACGCTCGGGGGCGCCGCAATCGCGGCGTGGCTCTGGTTCGCGTACGCGCAGTATTTTTCGCGACGGGCCGGTTCGACGTTCGCGCGCTCGCTTCGCTACGACGCGCTCACGTGGGTGCCGTTCGTCCTGCTATGGCTGAGCTTCATTCTGCAACCGGAGCAGACGCACGGCAGCCGACTGTTCGTCGTTTGCGTAGCGCTTTTCTGTTTGGGTAAGGTCGCGATCGCCGCGCGCTTCAATCAGACGGTGCGCGAGGTGCTGCTCGATTTCGTCGCCACCCGTATCGCCATCATCGTCATCGCCGAACTTGCGGCCGTCATTATCGGACAGCGTGCCGGCACGCACGTGGAAGAATCTTCGCACATCCTGCTCGCGGTGTGGGGCCGGTGGGATGCGGTGCACTATCTCGATATCGCGACCCACGGCTACCAAGGCACCGACATGGCCTTCTTCCCGCTCTACCCGTTGCTCATCAAGCTCCTGGGTTCGCTGGTCGGCAACCATCTCATAGCCGGGCTGCTCATCTCCAACGCGTCGCTCTTCTTCGGCTTACTCTTTCTCTACAAGCTGCTCGAGCACGAGTACGACCGGCCGGTAGCGCGCCGCGCCATCTTTTACGTCTCGATCTTTCCCTCAGCGATCTTCTTCTCGGCCGTCTATACCGAGTCGCTGTTCTTCATGCTCACGGTCGCGTCGTTCTACTATTTGCGCTCGCATCGTTGGTGGATCGGCGGGGCGGTCGGGTTCTTTGCCGCGATGACCCGCGTCGAAGGCGTGCTCCTGGTCGTACCGTTCTTCATCGAGTGGCTCTCGACGTTCAAAGGCGACTACGCTCGCGGCCTCAAGAATCTCTACGCCGTGGGGTTGGTGCCCCTGGGCCTCTTTGTGTACATGGCGTATCTGTGGGTGTTGCGCGCCGATCCGCTCTACTTCTCCCACGTGCAGATCCATTGGAACCGGCACTTCGCGCCGCCCTGGGTGAGCTTCTACAACTCCATCCATCAGATTCTCACCGCGACGCAGGCCCAGACCGTCGCCAATCAAGCGCTCGAGATCGCCTTCACGGTCTTGATGATCGCCGTGCTCGTCGGCGGCTGGCGCCGGCTGCGCCCGTCGTATATCGCGTATATGGGGCTTTCGATCCTCATTCCGATGTCGACGTCGAGCCTTATGAGCATGCCGCGCTTCGCGCTGGTGCTTTTCCCGATGTTCGCGATCCTTGCACGCTGGGGCGACAAACCTTGGATCAACAACCTCATCGTCGCGTTCTCGCTCCCGCTCTTAGGGCTTTTCACCGTCCTCTTTGCAGATTGGTACTGGGTTGCATAACGGTTTAACGGCGATCGCGCAACGGCGCGGCGTTCGCCAGTTCGTCAAATTCGGGATCGTCGGCGCGTCCGGGTTCATCGTCAATTTGATCGCTTTCACGCTGTTGCAGCGGGTCGTGCCGAACCACGATCAAGCCTTACAATACAACGTGATCTACTCGATCGCGTTCCTCGCCGGCGGCGTTTCCAACTATTTCCTCAACCGCATCTGGACGTTCCGATCGACCGGCCACGCGGTGCGCGAGGGAGCGCAGTTCATGAGCGTTTCGCTCATCGCGCTGGTCGTCGGCCTGCTGGTATCGGCCCTAGTGGGGCCCTACCTCGGGCACGGGCACAGAACGTGGTTTATCGCGACGGTCGCCGGCATTTTCGTCAACTTCTTCCTGAATAAATTTTGGACGTTCAAACACGCGAGCTAAGGTGGTGGAGCCTGGGCCTCTTTGCGATCGTCCTGTTGGCGATCGGACTGCGGCTCCACGGCATCCACAACCCCATTCTCGACCACCCGAATTGGCGGCAGGGCGACACGGCCAGCATCGCGCGCAATTTCGCCCGGCTCAATTACAATATTCTCTATCCGCAGACGAATTACGACGGTCCGCCGCCCAACTACGTGGAGCTGGAGCTGCAGATCGTTCCGTTTCTCGCGGCCTCACTCTATAAAATCTTCGGCGTCCACGCGATCTTCGGGCGGCTGATCAGCCTCGCATTCAGCGTGGGGTGCGTCGCCGTCGTCGGCCTGTTCGCGCGCTGGCTCTTTCGCAGCTCGCTTGCCGGATTGATTGCCGCATTCTTCTTTGCCGTCTTTCCAGGAAGCGTTTATTACGGGCGCACGTTCACGCCCGATACGACGATGGTCTTCTTCCTCACGGCCGCACTCTATGCGACGAGCCGATTACTGCTCGAGGACGAGACGCTCGCACCCCGGCCGCTGGCCCGCGCGGCGGCCCTGGTCGTCTTTGCCTACCTCGCCAAGCCCGTCTCGGTGGCAGGCATCGTGCCGATCCTGGGCGTTACGTGGGAGCGGTTGCGTTTGGGGAAACCGACCCGCCCGACCGCACTGCTCGTACTCTTGGTCGTACCGCTGATCATCCTCGCGCTTTACACGCAGCGCGTGAACGCGCATGCGGAATGGCATTGGGCCAGCGCCATCACCACGCTCCACGTGATTCCGGCGCTCAAAGCCACGCTGACCACCGGCAGCGGTTTTGCGCTGAAGTGGTCGCAGTTCGTCACCGTCATCGGGATGCTGCGCGATACGATGTTGGGATCGGTTGCGTTTTTACTGACGATTGCGGGCTTCATCGCGCTGCCGTGGTTGCAGGCACGCAGCAAGGCGCTGCTGTGGGGCTGGCTCGTCGGCGGCCTCGCGTACACCTACGTCGTGGTAACGGTCGAGCGCGTCGATTACTACATGTATCTCTTGCTCCCGCTGTGCGCGCTCGTCATCGGCGGTGCGCTCTCGGGCTTTCTCGACGCTCTCCGCAACGTTTCGATGGAGCGGCTGCCGCGCTACGCAGCCGCGGCGCTGGTGCCGGTCGCCGCGCTCGCTTCGCTCGTGCAAGGCCGCGCCGCCGTCGCGCCCTACTATCGTTACAGCGCGCCGGCTTACCACAATGCCGTGATCCTGAGCAAGGCGCTCGCTCCGAAGGCGTTGGTCGTGATGGGGCATTACGGGCCCGACGTGCTCTACTACATCGACCGCTACGGCTGGGAGGAAGACCCGGCGCTCTGGACGCCGTTCGATGAAGAAAGCGCCATCCGTAAAGGCGCGCGCTACTTTATCTCGGTCGAGGACCACCGCCTGCGCGCGAATGCCGATCTCTGCGCGTGGTTACAGCGCTTTCCCCTATTGCAGACCACGGCGACGTGGCCCGTCTACGTTACCGACCCGGCGAAAGAGTTGCCGGGGGGCGAGGCATTTTGGCGGGCATACCGTACGGCGAGCGCGCGGGGAGCGGGGCGGGCATTTCTCACCGCTCACCATCGTTGCATGACACGCATGTGAAGATGCCCGCCGCTCTTGGCGCCGGCATCTTCACATGCGTCCGAAGTCTCCTCCGGTTAACGGTGAGTGGTTACTCGTAAGCCGCCGTTAAAGGCGGCGCGCGCTGACCACGCTTTTCGTCAAATTAGGCACGAGCCTATTCTGTCTCAGAGTTGGCGTTAAATATCGGGGAATACCCCTTCATTTCATATTCGACAATCGAGAGAATCCCCGCCGGGATAACTTTCATGTATGGGTAGACCTCTGCCGATTTGACGTGAAATAACACCATGGCATTGTGACATACCGAGAACGTTACGCCTTGCTCGTGTAGAGCACTCAATAGCGGCGCCCAACCGCCGTATTTCTGATTGAAGGCACTCGCAACCCATACGGCCTTGCTATAAAAAACGAAATGTACTTTATAGCTATAGCCCTTTGATTTAAGATACTTAATCACCAACGCCGCATTGATTAGCGATTCCTTGAGTTGCGGCCCGGGTTGGCCGACGGCAAAGAGGATCTTGACGGGTTGGTGTTCCTTAAAGTAGCCCCCGTAAGACAGCCCCGGTTTAATCGGGATATTCGGTACGTTTGGGAAAGTAACGCCATCCGCGAGGCTCGATTGCCAGGATAGCAAAAACAAAAGCGCGACCGCGATAACACTTTTTTTCACAAATATGTCCTCTCAAAACTGCAGTGGATTGTAGAGGTGCGTCCAAGAAGGGGAGGCGATGTCCCAAGCCAACAGACCGGCGTTCATTGGGCCGGTTCGGTCGTAGGTATCCCGGGGCAGCCCGATCGCCTAGACGAACCGATCGGGAGCCGCGGAATGATGAAATGCCGGTAAGGGGAGTGAGCGCTAGCTCCGAGCGTAAGTGAATCCGGCTTGCTGCAGCGCAACCAACTCGCCGACAACATCGCTGGTGAGGATCACGCCGGGAATCAGATGATCGGTAAGTTCGGCGGCCAGCTCTTCCTGCGACAGCTTGTCGGGGTTGTGCCCTTTTTCGCGCAGGTGCATGCTTAATTCCCAGATGCCGTCGTGACATGCCATGAATACGACGCCGCGTTTCTGCAGAACTGTGACGCTATTAGCTTTCCCCGAAAAGGCCCCGACCGGGTTTTGGTAGTCGGCGGGATCGGCGTGGGCGGCCGCCGGAATGTCGATGAACGTATTGGTCTTAAATTTCCCTTTGGTCAACTTGGAAAAGTCATATTTTGCCCAGATCGATTGATCGAACAGCGCAAGGCCGGCCGGACCATGGGTGACCGACACAATGAGAAAATGAGGGTGCTTGAACGACCAAATTTGGGAGTTGAGCGAAAGCCGCATAAGATTGAGCCACGGCCCAGACAGATCGGTATTGTCCCAGACCTGTTTTGGACCGCCTGAATAATTCAGGACTTCTTGCAGGGCTTGGTTATCCCATTGATCCGGGTTGGTTAAGATCATCGGAACGGTCTTAAAATCGCGCCGTCGCGGTGCCTTAGCTAATTTTTCGCTCAGGGTCGCAAGGGTGGCAGCCCCCGTCGGTAACAGCGTCGCAGGCTCGCCGCTCGCGCCGGCAGCTTTCGCTGCACCCGTGCCGCGAACCGCAAGGCCGGCAACCCCAGCCAACGCTGCGCCATGAATAATACTAC
Organism: Candidatus Dormiibacterota bacterium; assembly: GCA_035532835.1. NCBI lineage: Bacteria > Bacillati > Candidatus Dormiibacterota > Candidatus Dormiibacterota bacterium. Next base: position 55,767 of record DATKQG010000008.1, on the reverse strand, counting down.
GTCTTGTAAAAAGGCGATTTTCCATCGTGCTCTCTCCTATTTAGCCCGTGTGGAATATGCTATGCCTCGTTCATTGACCGTAAACCGCTCTTCCAAGCACTTCGGCAACTACGATCGTCATCGTTCGATGAGTTTGAAGAGCGAGGCAAGTAGGCGGTCGGATTACGCTAGTCTTGCCTGCTTCCTTCCCGCTTGCGCGCTCGACGAGCGCAAACCGAAATATACGAATTTCGATATTTCCTATCGAGTATTTCGATGACGCTCCGTGCTACGACCGAAGGATTTACAAGACGTTACCGACCCGGCGAAAGAGTTGCCGGGGGGCGAGGCATTTTGGCGGGCATACCGTACGGCGAGCGCGCGGGGAGCGGGGCGGGCATTTCTGAACGCTCGGCATCGATGTGTGCAAACGTCTCCAGCGCTTGCGAAAACGCTTCCGACTTCACACTAACCACGCCCCGGTACGGAAAATCCAAACTCAGGGTGAGATAGAGCACTAGGCCGATGATTGCGGCCAGGGCGGCGATCATCAGGCGCTGCATCAGCGCGCTGCTAAAGCCGAAGAGGAGTGCGAATCCAACCGTCACCACGCCACCCAGCATCAGCGTCCACCACATGACCGGGCGCAGGCCGCTCGCATCCATGAATATCCGCTGATCGCGGTCCGCGAGGGCCGCTTCCGCGGAGGCGAGCATCTGCGCCTGAGCGTTCTGCTGAAGGCCGTTTCGCACCGGAAGATGCCGCACCGTCGCATCGATTCGTTCGATCTGGCGATCCGCCAGGGCGCTCTCGGAACCGTGCTGCATCAGCGGCCATTCGCCGTTAACGACGGTCTCGATATAGCTGCGCAACTGGTCGCGCAGGTGCGGCCCCGCCGAGAACGCGTCGGCATCGCGGTAGATCGTCGCGAGCTGCCCCGCTTCGCTATACGTACGCACCTCAGCTTGATCGAAACGCTCCCACACGCCGATGGCGACGAAGCCCAACAACACCGCATACACCACGCCGATGACGGCGAGAATAAAGCCGGCTAGCTCGTTGTGTGCGAGCAGGACGTCGCGGTTCACATAGCGGCGCACCACTTCGGCCGCGAGGAGGGCTAACGCGACCGCGCCCCCGACGATGAGCAGGCCTCCTAGAACCGGATGCCATGCAACCATCCCGCCTACATCCATGCGCTTACGGGAGTGGTAGCAACGATGCGCCGCTTGCAGAGCTGGTCGCATGCGCCGACTCCGGAACACCCGATTCGACTAACTGACGGTAGACGATCAGACGGTTCGTGTCTTTGGCCACATCGAGTTGCAACTCGTAGCTCTGCTTGATCGCTTTGGTGAGTTGCTCCGCATCGTAGGTGTAGCTGAAACTGCGCAGGCTCGCCATGATCGCCTTATTCGAAACGTCGATCTCGGCGTACGCGCGCTGCAGTTGGAGCCCGGCTTCGCGATAGGTCGGATAATTCGAAATCACGATCTCGCGCTTGAGCTTGGCTTGATCGATCGAGGTGCGCAAAGCCGAAAGGCGCACCGACGACGGATCGCTCTTGAGCCCTTCGTTGATGATGGTCAGCGCGGTATCGAATTGGCCTTTGGCATACTCGGCCTGGGCGTAGTCGCCGGCGGCTTGCACGAACCCGGTGCGGGCGGCTTCGTCGGCCGGATCGACGCGTAGCGCCAGGCGATACGAAAGCTCGGCATCGGCAAGGTTTCCGCGTTCGAGCGCGACGTCGCCCTGGTGGACGCGCGTCTGCACGATCCAACGCTCGATCGGTCCCGCGCAGCCGGTCAAAGCCAGCGTCCCGAGAAGCCCAAGAATGGCAAGCGGCCGAAATTTAAAGATGTACATGCCCCGCAAACCGTGCGACGTATTCGATGACGACGGCCGCCGGATAGAAGATCAACTGCGAGAGCAGCGACCCGACGATGGCCGTCACCGCAAGATAGAACACCATGGACCGAACCTCCTCGATGGTTCGCTTACCGTGGATAGCCTGGTCGGTAATCATCGAAGACGTGGGGTCGACGAAGAGCGTGAAACAGATAGTGCCGATCCCGTTAATGACGCCCGAGAGGCTGATGGCCGTCCGCGCGACGTGGATGTCCAAGACCGACGCCAGGAACGACGCCTGCACGCCGATCGCATAGACGCCCATCACCAGGGTATTGAAGATCAGCAGGCGGCGCGGGAGGATGCGCCACGAGAAAGACCGGATTTGCGCGAGCGACGGAAGCCGCTGCGAGCGAAACACGTCCCGCAAGTTCGAAGGCTTGAAGAGTTGCGCGAGCGCGTGCGGCACCGAGCCGCGAGCTTCGAACGAGTGGACGCCGCGCCGGAACAGATAGGTAAACATCGGCAACAACAGCGCCGAGAAGAGCATGCCGAGCGTGCCGGCAAGCACGATCAATCGCAGTTGCACTTCGAACGTGTGCTGCCAGGCCGCCGAGAGAGCGGGGTCGCTCTGGAACTTCACGACCGCGTTCCCGGCCGCGTCCGAAAGCGGCCCGATGAAAAACACCATGAACAGGTTCGCGAGCCGTGAGGTCGTGACGAACAGATTGAAGAGCGAGATCGACGTTGCGATCCGTTTCGTCTGGACGCCCGCCAGTCGAGCCGCATAGGCGCCGATGGTGAGGCCTTGGACGATGAACGTGATGGCCATGGCGCCGATCAGTCGCCCGGACCATAGGACCGGGGCCAGCGCGTGCGGGTCGGGGCTAGGCGGCGTCACGATTCCATGCAATCGCCGATTCGTCCACGGGACCCAAGATGCACAATCCGAGCTTGTCGTCGGTCAGCAGCTCGGCCGCGAGGGCTTGAATCTCTTCGGCTTGCACCGCTTCAACGCGCTCCTCGATCTCCTCCGGCGTTACTTGCCGGCCGAGTACGAAATCGTTTCGGCCCAAGCGCAACATCCGGCTCGAGGTCGACTCGAGCGAGAGCGTCAGGCTCCCTTTGATGTGCTCTTTTGCAAGCCGGAGCTCGCCGTCGCTCACGCGGACGTCACGGAGCAACGCGAACTGCTCGGCGATGACATCGACGCACGGCTGCACGTTCTCCGGCGAGGTTCCCGCATAGACGCCGAAGAGTCCCGCGGCGCGGTAGCCGGCTTGGAACGTGTACACCGTGTAGACCAAGCCGCGCTTCTCGCGAATCTCCTGGAAGAGCCGGCTCGACATCCCGCCGCCCAAGATCGTATCCAATACCGAGAGCACGTACCGGCGATCGTCGCGTACGCTCAATCCCTGCGCTCCCACGACGACGTAGGCTTGTTCGCTCTCTTTGTGCCGGACGAGTTTCGAGGGGCGAGCGATCGGCGCGTCGGCCCGCGGCAGCTCGCACGCTCCGGCGAATCCGGTGAACTGCCGGTTCACCATATCGACGAACGCATCGTGGTCGATATTGCCGGCCGCGGCCACAATCACCGAATTGGGAGCGTAGCGAAGGCGCATGTGTTCGCGTAAATCACCGGAGGTGGCCGCGGTAACCGTGGACGCGAAGCCGATCGTCGGATCGCCCAGATCCGAGCCGCCCCACATCGTCTGCAGGAAGAGATCGTGGATCAACTCATCGGGCGAGTCGTCGTACATCTTGATCTCTTCGAGCACGACCTTCTGCTCTTTGGCGAGTTCCTGCGGATCGAAGGTGGAGTGCAAAAACATATCGGAGAGGACGTCGACCGCGAGCGGTACGTGACGATCCATAACCTTCGCGTAGTAACAGGTCGTCTCTTTATCGGTGAAGGCGTTGAGATTACCGCCCACGCCGTCCATCGCTTCGGCGATCTCGCGCGCGCTGCGCGTATCGGTGCCCTTAAAGAGCATGTGTTCGATCAGGTGCGAGATGCCGCGCTGTTCCCGCGATTCGCTCGACGAGCCGACGTCGGCCCAAATGCCGATACTCGCCGAGCGCACCGCAGGCATGGCTTCCGTAATGATGCGAAGACCCGACGGCAGGGTCGTTTTCCGATACATTATGTCCCCTGTTTGAAAGCGGTCTTGGCCCATTCCTGGTCCCAGAACACGCCGTCACCCCGATCGATTCGCTGCACGAGCTTGGCCGTACTCTCACCGCGTCTGGCCGAAATGGTGAACACGTTCCGCCAAGCGGGTTTAGCCAGATCGCCGCTCACGATCTCGCCTTTGAAGACCGGTATCGGCACGTCGGCCCAGAGATCGACTTCGCCGGCCTGCGGCGCGGCCGCAAACGAACGCCGGACCAAATCGACGATCTCCGCGACGAACTGCGCCCGCGTGATGGCCGCGTGAAACTTGACGCCTGAGAGCGCCAAACCGATCACCGTGTGGCCGTCGGCCGAATTTGCCGAAACGTGGATAACCTGCGCGTTCCACGTGGTCCGAAAGATTGAGTCGCCGACGCGCTGCGCGAGGTCGATCCGATTGCCGCTCGCTCGCGAGTGGGCATCCAGATCGGCCACCGAGGGCATCTGCGCGCGCGCGACCGTTGCGGTCATCGCGAGCACGCCGAGGAACGCGACGATCTGTTTAATACGATTAATACGACTGGGCAAAATACGCTCGTACCTTTGCTGGTTCGCCGCACGCAACGCATGCGGTGGGTCCGCCCTCGAGGGGCCGCGTGTTCCGGCTGGTCGCACCCGTCTCAGCCTTGACGTACTCTTCGCATGCCGCACGTGCGCACCATGCGATATCGATCATGCCGGCGCGCGAGCGGCACTTCGCGAAAAACTCCGCACCGTCATCGACGACGAAGGTGTGGCCGGTAAGAAATGCGCTGGCCTGGTCGTAGAGCGAGCGCTGGATGTCTTCGAGCAGCGCGCGCAGTTGCGGCGCCAGCGCGTCGAGCATCACGCTCTGCTTATGATCGGCATCGCCTTTGTTGCGATCCCGTCGCACCAGCATAACGCTGCCGCCGTCGACGTCGCGCGGGCCGATCTCAATCCGCACCGGCACGCCGCGAACGTCCCATTCGGCATACTTCCAACCGGGCTGCTGATCGCGGTCGTCGACGCGAACGCGGAATCCGGCCTGCGTCAAGGTTTTCGCGGTCGCGTGGGCGGCCGCTACCGCGCGGTCGTCGCCCGAGCGCACGATCGGTACCAGGACCGCCTCGATGGGAGCCATTTTCGGCGGAATCCGCAAACCGCGATCGTCGCCGTGCGTCATGATCATCGCCCCGAGCATCCGCCACGACATGCCCCACGAGGTGGTATAGACGTGCTTGATCTGTTGATCGGCATCGGAGAACGTGATGTCGTAGGCCTTGGCAAAATTCTGTCCGAGATCGTGCGAGGTCGCCGATTGCAGCGCCTTGCCGTCGGGCATCAGCGCCTCGATCGAATACGTCTCGACCGCACCCGGAAAGCGTTCGTTCGCGCTCTTAACGCCCGGGTACACCGGCACTGCGACAACCTCGCGAGCGAATTGCGTGTAGACGTCGAGCATGCGCAGCGTCTCTTCGCGCGCCTCTTGGGCGGTCGCATGCGCGGTGTGGCCCTCTTGCCACAAGAACTCCATCGTGCGCAGGAACGGACGCGTGGCCTTCTCCCAGCGCAGCACGTTGGCCCATTGATTGATGAGGATCGGCAGATCGCGGTACGACTCGATCCACTGCGCGTACATCACCCCGATAATCACCTCGGAGGTGGGGCGAATCGCCAGCCGTTCGGTGAGCTTTTCCGTTCCGCCATGTGTAACCCAAGCGACCTCGGGGGCAAACCCCTCAACGTGGTCGGCTTCCTTCATCAACAAGCTTTCGGGAATCAGCAGCGGGAAGTAGGCGTTCTCGTGGCCGGTCGCTTTAAAGCGCGCGTCGAGATCCTTCTGCAGGTTCTCCCACAGTCCGTAGCCGTACGGACGCAATACCACGCAGCCGCGCACCGGCGAGTACGATGTGAGCTGCGCTTTGAGGCAGACCGCCGTATACCAAGCGGAGAGATCCGCGGCTTTAGGCGGAATCTCTTTCACGACGGGTTGAAGTTCTGATCCCTGGGACATGACCCGCCCGGGTTCTCGCGCGGTACCGGCGAAACCTCGCCGGTATGCCCAAGCTCACCCGAATCTACACGCGTACCGGCGATAACGGCACCACCGGCTTGGTCGGCGGCCAGCGCGTTAAAAAGAACGCGCTTCGCATCGAAACCTATGGAACGGTCGACGAGCTCTCGAGCGCGATCGGCCTGGCTCGCACGCAGATGCGCCCCCTGCTTGCCACCCATCGCCGCGCCCAGCGGCTCGATGCTTGGCTGGCCTGGACGCAAGACATGCTCTTCAACCTCGGGAGCGATCTTGCCACAATGCCGAAAGATCGCTGGGAGGGTATGCCGCTGGTCGAGCGGCAGGACGTCCAGGCGCTCGAACGCGCGATCGACGAAGCGCAGATCGATCTCGAACCGCTGGCGAACTTCATCCATCCGGGCGGCTCACCCACCGGAGCCTTTCTCCACCTCGCGCGAACGATCGCGCGACGGGCGGAGCGACTGCTCGTGACGCTGATGGAACACGACGACGGCGTATCGGTCACCACGCTTGAGTACCTGAATCGCCTCTCGGATGCGCTCTTTGTCTGGTCGCGCTGGATCAATGCGGAGTTGCGCGAACCGGAGTATCTCTGGAACGCCGCCACGGCGCCGCCGGCCGCGCTGGGTTAGGAAAGCAGTAACGCCCCGCTGCGCAAGCCGAAGCGCAGCAGCGCCGCGAGCGTGACCGCATCGGAAATGTCGCCGCGCAGGGCGCGATCGAACGCGGCGGCGCGGCTCATCCGCACGGGCGAGATCGATTCCACGTCTTCCTGTGCCCCCGAGCACGCCGAGAGATCGCGCGCGACGAACAGCGCGACCGGATGCGCGACGATCGACGGGAGTTCGTACACCTCGCCGAGCGACTCCCAGATACCGCCCTGCAGCCCGAGCTCTTCGCGCAATTCTCGCCGCGCGCACGCCAGCGCCGATTCGCCCGCTTCGGCACCGCCTTTGACGATCTCAACGGTCGTTTTTTGGGCGGCGAAGCGCGGCTGCCGGGCAAAGACCAGCTCCTCGCCGTCCAGGACCACCACCGCGCTCGCCGCGGGCGTGACGATCGCAACGTGCTCCCCCGCCACGCCGCTCGGATGCACGATCTCGTGCACCTCCACACTGATCCAGCGATTGCGATAGGCCTCGCGCGAACGCAGGCGACGGTAAGCATCCATGCCTGCGAGGTTCCGGGGGGACGGGCCGCCCATCCTTGCGAACGGTCGCGGAATGTCGTTCGTCTCCCAACTGTTCGCTACAACGAATGTCGATAAGCTACGCGAGCTCGGCTCTCGACGCATCCTCAAGCGCGCGCTCACGGCCAAGGATCTGATTGCAATCGGCCTGGGCACGATGATCGGCGGCGGAATCTTCACCACCATCGGTACCGGCGTCAAAGGCGCGGGGCCGGCGGTCATCATCTCGTACCTGCTCGCCGGCCTCACGTCGTTCTTTGCGGCGCTCTGCTATGCGGAACTCGGTGCGATGGTTCCCGTCGCCGGCAGCGCCTACACCTATGCGTACGCGACGATGGGCAAGCTGTTTGCCTGGATCATCGGCTTCGCGCTGATTTTCGAATACGGCATCAGCGCCGCGCCGGTAGCGCAGCAGTTTTCGGCCGCCATCCAAGACGTGTTCAAATCGATCGGCGTGTCGTTACCGGCGTGGGCGCAGCAATCGAACTTGATTATCCACGGCCCGTGGTGGCAACTCGGCAGCTGGGACCTGCTGCACTCGCAGTACGACGTCGTCGGAGCGTTGTTCGTTCTCGGGCTCTCAGCATTGCTATCGGTGGGCATTCGCGAATCCGCTACGACCAACAACATCTTCGTCGTGCTCAAAATATCGGCGTTGATCGTGTTCGTCATCGCCGGCCTTTGGCTCTTTAAGGCGGCTCATTTCGTGAGCGGCCCGCCGCAAACGTGGTGGAACCAACTCTCTCCACATGGCTGGGGCGCGCTCAAGCCGTTCGGCGGTGCGGTTGAATCGGCGCAGCCATACGGCATCGTAGCAATCGGCGCGTACGTCTTTTTCAGCTACATCGGCTTCGACACGGCAACGACCACCGCCGAAGAGTGTAAAAACCCACAGCGCGACGTTCCCATGGGCGTCATCGGCGCGCTCGCGATCGGCACGGTGATTTATTGCGCGACTGCGCTCGTGCTCATCGGCGCGCTGCCTTGGAGCCAGGTCCCGATCAAAAATCCCCTGGTCTACGCGCTCGCCCCTCTCCACATGCCGATTCTCAATTGGGTCATCACCATGGGCGTATTGGCGGGGACGACCAGCGTCGCGCTGAGTTCGTTACTCGGACAATCGCGTATTTTCTACGTGATGGCGCGCGATAAGATGCTGCCTCCGGTGGTGGCGATCATCCACCCCAAGTATCAAACGCCGATCGTGACCACCATGTCCACTGGCGTCGTCGTCGCGATCCTCACGCTCATCGTGCCGCTCAACAGCCTGCTGAACCTAGTGAACATCGGGACGCTGATCGCGTTCACGGTCGTGTGCGCCGGCGTGCTGTATTTACGCAAACGCAAGCCGAATATTCCGCGAACGTTTCGGGTTCCGTTCGTGCCGCTCTTCCCGATCTTGGGCATCGTATTTTCGCTCTTCCTAGCGGTATTCGGCCTCTCGCGCACGACCTGGGTGTGGTTCCTGATCGCGCTGGTCATCGGCCTGATCTTCTTCTTTAGCTACGGCTTTCACAAATCCAATCCCGACGACGTCGTCCCGGTCGAAGAGCCCGAAGGCATCAGCGAATTCGCTCCCTAAACGGTTGCGCTATGCCATGGTAATTCGCCGATCAGTTCGTCCAGCGGAACGAAGTGAGCGCGCAGAAGATCCTCTAAGAGATCTCGAGTCTCTTGCGAGAAAGCTTCGAGCGCCCTCCCGTTCGTACCGACGTTGCCGCGAGTTCTGCCCGACATCGCATTCGAATCCAGGACTGCAGACAGGCGCGCGCGATCGACGCTCCCGGCGATGGTCGCGATCGTCTCCGTAAAATAGGCCAGCGGATCGCTTGCGAGCAACTCGTAACGAGCGATCGGAATCCCTTGCTCCTTCCAGCCGAGATAGAAACTGACATACCACGGCGCGGCATAACGGATCAAAAATTGATAGCGGCGTTGATCCGGCATCGCGAGGTAAGCGGCGTCGACCGAATACATCAGGAAATGTTGAGCGACGCCTTCTCTGCGAACGTGATCGTCCAGCGACACAATCGTGTCCGCAAGATTACGCCACGTCACGACGACCGAGATACGTTCGTTTCGGATCGCGGCGAGATTTGGAGCGTATGGGCGCATGTGCCGCTGCAGTACGTACGACCGGCCGCGCAGTCGATCGACGACGTTGGCATCCAGGTTGTGTTCCCATTGCCAATGCATACCTGCGACGTGCGGCTCGTCGAGTTCGAAATACTTTTGTAGAATCATCGACGTGTACGTAGATCCGCTTTTCGGGGCCGCCGCGACGAGGATCCGCGACGCGAGGCCTCCGGTATACGCGACGACGCGGATGGGCAGGGGCTTCGCGTCGTACACCTCTCCGGCTTCGTCGAAGAACCTAAACGTAAACTCATGCTCGCCGATTCCGCATGCTTTGCTCGGAATCTCAAAGGCGAAGCCGCATCGTTCCAGCGCATCGTGCCCGAAGTGCTTGGCGATATCGGGACGCGATACCACCGTAGCTTCGACGGGAAAGAAGCCGTCGACGAGACCGGTCACCTTGCGCGCGACGCGCGCATTTTCGGGGTCCGCAAGCCACCCTGAAATCACGATCGTCTGTCCAGGTGCCACGACCCCGTATTCCACATCGGGCGCATGTACGTCGCCGGCGCGGTCGATATAAATCAGAAAGCTCATGCACTCATAGCGCGACGAATCGCTTTCCTGCAACAAGAGTGAACCCGCCTGTGACACTTTTACATTCTGCGGGCACGCTCCTCGCGCGACCTACTGCGTCGCGGGAACCGAGGATGCATCGGCTTGGCCGATCCCGGGCGTGAGCACGTTGATGCGGGCGGTGCGCGGATCGTAGTCGACGTGCACGTTGAGCGCGAGGGCCAGCGCCTTGATACCGATCATCACACGACCGCGCACGCGAAACGGCGCGCGCTCCAGCGTGAGCGGCATTCCGTTGAGCGTCGCATGGCGATCGCCGACGCGCAGTCGCAACGATTGCTTACCGCGAATGATGTAGATGTTATTCCCTTGGACGAGCGTCTGGGCTCCCAACGCGTCGGCAACCGCCCGTAACGGAACGAACACGCGTTGCGCGGCCGTGGTGATGGGAGGAACGTCGCTCTCGACGCGTTGACCGTCGATGCGCAACTGGGCCGGATGGGATAACGCCAGCATAGCCGACGCAACCAACGCCACGACGCCCGTAAGGATCAGCGTCTGGATGGCCGGCCGGGCATACGTCATGCGTGAATGCCGATCTCGTGCGCGTAATCCGGATATTTCTCGGCGATGACCTTCTCGATCTCGAGCCGCAACATCCCGAGTAACTCGTCTTCCGGGTAGGTTCCCACCAACTCCCCGGCTCGATAGATCGCGCCCTTGCCTTTACCGCCGGCGACGCCGACGTCGGCCATCTTCGATTCGCCCGGTCCGTTGACGACGCAGCCCATCACCGCAACCTTCACGGGCGCGGTATACTGTTTGGCAATCGCCTCGACCGAACGCCCCAGTTCCAGCACGGAAATCTCCGCGCGACCGCACGACGGGCAGGCGGTAATCTCAAAGCCCTTCTCGCGCAGACCGAGCGATTTGAGGATGCCCCAGCAAACCGGCACTTCTTCAATCGGATCGGCCGCGAGAGAGACGCGGATCGTATCGCCGATCCCCTCGAACAATAGGATGCCCAGACCGATCGACGATTTGATCGTGCCGTCGCGGAGCAGCCCCGCTTCGGTGATGCCCAAGTGCAGCGCGTACGGCGTGTTGCGCTCCGCTAAGCGCCGATCCATCAAGCGATACGCCGCCACGGTCGTTAGAACGTCGTGCGCCTTGAGCGAGATCGCGATGTCGGTGTGGCCGTGTTCTTCCAGGATCGCCACGTGACGCAGCGCCGATTCCACCATGGCCTGCGCGGTAAGGCCGAACGCTTTCTCAAGGTCCGGTGCGAGCGAGCCCATGTTCACGCCGACGCGAATCGGAATGCCGCGCGTCTTGGCGGCGCTGACGACTTCGGCGACTTTCTTGGGATCCCGAATGTTCCCCGGATTAAGGCGCAATTTCGCAACGCCCGCTTCGATCGCCGCCAGGGCCATCTTATGATCGAAATGGATATCCGCAACGATCGGCACGGGCGAGCGATGCACGATCGCGGGGAGACCAGCCGCATCCGGCGGATCTTTGACGGTAACGCGAACGATCTCGCAGCCTTCCATCGCCAGGCCGTAGATCTGTTCGAGCGTTGCCTCGGCATCGGCCGTATCCGTCGTGGTCATCGACTGCACCGCAACCGGATGGTCGCCGCCGATCCACACGCTCTTCGCATCGCTCTTGCCGGTTTTATTTTGCAGGAAGATCGGATTGCTTTTGCGCCGCAGGTGAATCACCTAGAAGACTCCCTTTCCGGCCACGATGCGCGCGATGTCGTGCGCGGCTACGAGCAGCATGAGCGCGATCAGCACCGCGAAGCCGCCGATATGCACCATCGCCTCTTTATCGGGGTCGACCGGCTTGCCGCGCAGCAATTCCGCGATGATGAATGCCGCGCGCCCGCCGTCCAGCGCCGGAATAGGCAGCAAGTTGAAGAGCCCGAGCGCGAAAGAAATCGTCGCCGCGAGCATCAGGTAAGGGCCCCAGCCGAAATCTTGCACGACGCCGGCCGCTTGACCCATGCCGATCGGGCCCGAGACTTGGCTGGCGTACTGCGTGAAATGCGTCACGAGCAGCCCCAGGCTGCTGAACGTTTGATCCGCGATGCCCAGGAATTCTTGGCCGCTGATCGTCAGCGCGGCCAACGGCGCCACATGCGTAAACTGCGAGGCCGGAATAATGCCGATACATCCGAGCTTCGACCCGGGCAAGCAGGGAACGGGCGTAACGAACGTTTCGCGGCGTTCGCCGGAACGGTCGTAGACGAGATCGAGGCGCTTGCCTTTGGAAGCGTGCATGATCGAGACCACCTGGTTACCGTCGCGAATCTGCGTCCCGCCGATCGCGACGATCTTATCCCCGACGTGTAGCCCGATGGCGCTTGCCGGGTAGCCGGCCTTGACTTCGCCGACCACAGCGGTCGGCGTATTGCCCATCACGCCGAACGAGAACGCGCCGACCACCAGAATCACGTAGCACAGGATGAAATTCGCGACCGGGCCGGCCAACACGATCGCCAGCCGCTGCCAAGGCGTCTTGCCCTGAAAGTTGACGGCGCTCGGGGCGGCTACCGCGGTGCTCGGCGCGTCGAGGCGATCGCGAAACTCGCGCTGCTGCTCGGCCTCGCTGGTTTTGCCGTCCTCGCCCTCCATGGCGCAGTAGCCGCCGATCGGCAGCGCCCGAATCGAGTAGAGCGTCCCACTCCGTTTGCTCGTCCAACCGAACAGCTTCGGCCCCATTCCGACGGCAAACTCGTTGACGCGGACGCCGTTGCGCCGCGCAACCAGAAAGTGCCCGTACTCGTGCAGCACGACGAGCACCGAGAGCATGAAGAGGAACGTGATGATTTTTCCGAGCGATGCGAGCGTGATGAGGGCAAACAACACGGGCGTTAGACTCTCTTCCTTACGGACGTACGATGGGTTCGGCGAGCGATGCGACGAAACCGCGCGCCACCTCGCGCGCTTGACGATCTGCAAGACGAATTGCGTCGATCGATGCTTCGTGCTGTGGCACAGCCTGCATCGTAGCTTCGATCACCGCATGGATCCGCCCAAATCGCATTATACCTTCTACGAACGCTTCCACCGCGATTTCGTTTGCGGCTGAGAGCACGGCCGGAAGCGTGCCCCCGGCCTCGAGCGCTTGGTAGGCCAGCCGCAAACAGGGGAACCGCTCCAGATCCGGGCGTTCGAATTCGTAACGTAACGCGGGCTCCTGGGGTTTGGCCCCGAGTGCCTCGAGCACGTCGAAACGGGCGGGCTGCGCCCCGACGATCCGGTCCGGGAAGGCGAGCGCATAACCGATCGGCAGGCGCATATCCGGGGCGCAGAGTTGGCCCTTCACGCTGCCGTCGGCGAACAGCACGAAGCCGTGGGCGATCGACTGCGGGTGGACGACCACGTGAACGCGCTCGCCCGGTACGGAAAACAAGCGGCTGGCCTCGATCGCTTCCAAGCCCTTGTTCATCATCGTCGCCGAGTCGATCGTGTTTTTGGTACCCATCTGCCAGGTCGGGTGGGCGAGCGCCCGGTCGAGGGTTGCGTCGGCCATCTCGCCGGCCGGGGTCCGCCAGAATGGCCCTCCGGAAGCGGTTAAGATGATCCCGGCGACCCGGGCGGGATCTTCTCCCACAAGGCATTGGAAGATCGCGCTATGCTCGCTATCGACGGGCAGGATCCGGGCGCCGCTGCGAGCTGCGGCATCCATCAAGAGTTCGCCCGCCGCGACGATCAGCTCTTTGTTGGCAACGGCTATATCGGTTCCGCGCGCGACCGCGGCGAAGACCGCATCGAACGCGACGGCGCCATCGGTTGCGGCCAGAACGATATCGGGCTCGCTCTCCACCGCTACGCGTCGCAGCGCATCCGCGCCGTCCGAAGCCACGGTAGCGATGCGGGGGGCGAATCGTTCGACTTGTTCGCGTAGCAGGCGCTCGTTGCGCCCTGCGGCCAAGCCCACGACTTCGAACCGATCGCGATGCCGTTCGAGAACGTCCAGGGCCTGCGTGCCGATGGAACCCGTGCTGCCTAGAATCGCGACCTTGCGACGCCCGCTCATAGTTGCAAGATACCCATAAGATGCAGCGTGCCGAAAAAGGCCATGCCGCCGAAGAGATACGAATCGAATCGGTCGAGCACGCCGCCGTGCCCGGCAATCATCGACCCCGCATCCTTCACGCCGGCGTCGCGCTTGAGGGCCGACTCCGCCAAGTCGCCGGCCTGCGCGGCGACCGAGGTGAGAATGCCGAGGATCGCGCCCTGCCACCACAAAAGCTGCAATTGCGGTAACTGCGTCGCGGCAATCGAGACCAGCGTCACGACCACGATCGCACCGGCCGATCCTTCGACCGTCTTCTTCGGCGAAATCTTGGTGAGCTGATGGCGCCCGATCAGCGTGCCGATAAACATGCCGAAAATATCGGTTAATGCGATCAGGACGATCACGTCGAACGTCCACCACATACCGACCACCGGAACCTCGCGAATCAGCACGAAGTAGGTGAGCAATTTACCGATGTACAGCACCGCGAGCAGCGTGTAGGCCGTGCGGGCGAAGTAGCCTTTCTGCTCGCCGTACATGCCGATCCAGAACGTCGCGATCACGATACCGGCAAGGAGCGCGCCCTCCCACTTTCGCAGAAGGTCGGTCACGGAGAGCAAAAGGTACGCCGACACGCCGAACACGGCAACCGGATACTCCAGCGGCTGGCCCTTGATTTCACAGAGATAATTGAGTTCGTAGATGCTTGCCAGACCGATGACGAGCAACAGCAGGTAGAAACACCACGCGTAGCTCACGCATCCCAGGCCTATCGCCGCAACGATCGCGCCAACGACGATGCGCCGGGTCACGCGCCGCCAAACCGCCGTTGGCGCGCTTGAAATTGCGCAACCGCGCGAACGAGTTCGTCGCCCGTGAAATCGGGCCATAGCGTCTGCGTCATGACCAATTCTGTGTACGCCAACTGGTAGAGCAGAAAGTTCGAGAGCCGCTGCTCGCCACCGGGGCGAATCAAGAGGTCGGGATCCGGCACGTCCGCCGTATAGAGCGCGGCGGCGATACGTGCGTCGTCGATCGCGTCGGGTTGGAGCGTCCCGGCGGCGACGTCGGCCGCAATGGCACGCACGGCGCGCCGCAACTCCGCCCGCGAACTATAGTTCACCGCAATGTTGAGGATGAGCCCGTCGTTGGAAGCCGTCTGCGCCTGCAAGCCGCGCAACGCTTCGCGCGAGCGTGGAGGCAACGCCTCCCAATCGCCGATAATCCGCACCCGCACGTTATTGCGATTGAGTTCGGCAAGCTCGTGTTTTGCGAAGTGGACGCACAGATCGAAGAGCAGCGAAATCTCGCTGACTTCGCGCGTCCAATTCTCCGTTGAGAACCCGTAGACCGTCACGGCTCGAACGCCGATATCGCTGGCGGCTCGCGTTACCGCGCGCAGCGCGATGATGCCGCGGCGATGGCCTTCGATCGCCGGGAGCCCGCGAGCTTTGGCCCAACGACGATTGCCGTCCATGATGATGGCGATATGCTGCGGGATCGTTTGCGGATCGAGTTGCGGCGGGGAAGGCGCCGCGTTGTGCGAGACGCTCACGCGCTCGCGCGCCCGCGTGCGGGTTCGAGCGATTCGTACGATTCGTATCCGGCGATGACGTCGACCGCATCGTCTTCACGCGGCCGCAAGTGCAGAACGCGCAACACGCCGCATCCCACCCACGATCCAACCGGAGCGAGCACGCGCAGATGCAAACGCCGGCCGCGCAGGAGACGACGCACCTGCACTTCCGGCATGAGAACGAGATCGTTGCTTTCGGGTAACACGGTCGTCCTTAGACTTCCATGATTTCTTTTTCTTTGGAGGTGACCAATGAATCGATATCCTTGATGAATCGATCCGTGAGCTTCTGCAGTTGATCCTGCATGCGCTTATTATCGTCTTCGGTGATCTCGCCGTTCTTGAGCTGTGCTTTCAGCTCGTCGTGCGCTTTGTGCCGCACGTTGCGCACGGCGATTTTGCCGTCTTCGGCCTTCTTTTTCATCACCTTGACGAGATCTTTGCGACGCTCTTCGTTGAGCGGCGGAATGATCAGACGAATCGTCGTGCCGTCGATGTTCGGGGTGAGCCCAAGATCGCTTTTCTCGATGGCCTTGCGGATCTCGGCTACCGTGCTTTTATCCCAAGCGCTGATCACGAGGGTGCGCGAATCGGGAGTGGAGACGCCGGCAACCTGATTGAGCGGAACGGCTTGCCCGTAGGCTTCGACGTGCAAGCGATCGAGCAGTGCGGGCGTCGCACGCCCGGTACGGATCGCGGCGAAATCCGCCTGGGTGGCGTCGACGCATTTGGTCATGCGCGACTCGACATCTTTGAAATACTCCGACATGGTCAACGTTCTCCCGAGCGAGGGTTATACGAGCGAGGGGGTCTCTCTACCGACATAGGTGCCGATCCGTTCGCCCCAGATGACGCGTCGAATATTTCCGGGCGCGGCCATGTCGAAGACGATGATCGGTAGATTGTTATCCATGCAGAGCGCCATCGCGGTGGAATCCATCACTTCGAGGCCGCGCTGCAGCACGTCCATGTAATCGAGCCGATCGAAGCGCGTCGCGGTCGGATCTTTCTTTGGATCGGCCGAATAGATGCCGTCGACCTTCGTGGCTTTGAGGATCGCTTCGGCATTCATCTCCACCGCTCGCAACGCCGCCGTCGTATCGGTGGTGAAGTACGGGTTCCCGGTGCCGGCTGCGAAGATCACGACGCGCCCTTTTTCCAAATGGCGCATTGCTTTGCGACGGATGTACGGCTCGGCGATCTGATGCATCGCGATCGCCGTCTGCACGCGCGAAGGCACGCCCATGCGCTCGAGCGCGTCCTGCAGTGCCAGCGCGTTGATGACCGTTGCGAGCATTCCCATGTAATCGGCGGTCGCACGATCCATGCCCGCTTCTTCGTGGATCTTACCGCGCCAGATATTGCCCCCGCCGACGACGACCGAAACGCTCACGCCCGCGCGACTGACCTCGGCGATCTGCTCGGCCATTCCGCGCGTGGTGTGAACGTCAACACCGGCATCATTCCCCGCGAACGCTTCGCCGGAGATCTTTAGGAGGACGCGGGCGAACCGGGGGCTACGACCGTTGGGTTCCAAGCGAGCTTAATTTTCTCCAAGAGCGAAGCGCGTAAAACGGCGCACCCGGATGTTCTCGCCAAGCGAGCCGATGGCCGCGTTGATCATATCGCCCACGCTGAGCGAATCGTCCTTCACGAACGGCTGATCGAGCAGCACGCGCTCCTCGAACCACTTGTTAAGCTTGCCCTCCACGATCTTCTCGAGCACCTCGGGGGGCTTGCCGGCCGGCGCCGACTCGCGAAATTCGTTCTTCGCTTCGTCGACGACGCTCTGGGGAACCGCCGCGCGATCGACGTACTGCGGAGCCATCCCGGCGATGTGCAGCGCGATGTCGCGCGTGAGTTCGGCGAATTTCGGGCTGCGCGCTACGAAATCGGTCTCGGAATTGACTTCGACCAGCACGCCGATCTTGCCGCCGGCGTGAATGTAGCTGCTCACGAGGCCCTCGTTGGCCGAGCGCTCGGCTTTTTTCTGGGCTTGAGCCGCACCGCGTTCGATCAGCACGGTCTTGGCCTTCTCGAAATCACCCGCCGCCTCGATGAGCGCCTTGCGGCAGTCCATCATGGGCGCGGCGGTTTGCTCCCGAAGCGATTTGATTTCGTCGGCTTTAGGCGAGTAAGAGGTTGAGGTAGACACCAATGTTCTCCAGTAGTTGCGGCGGCGATTTTAGAGGGCGGCGGCAGCTTCAGCTTCGGCCAAGGTGACCGGAGCTTCTTCTTCCGGGGCGTAGCTCTGCGCGTAATCGGTCTCTTCGTCGATCGAACTCTCGACTTCGGTACGGCCCTCGATGATCGCATCGGCAATCTTGCTCACCATGAGCTTGACGGCCCGAATAGCGTCGTCGTTGCCCGGAATCGGATAGTCGATCTCGTCGGGATCGCAGTTGGTGTCGATGACGGCGATGATCGGAATCTTGAGCTTCTTGGCTTCGAGGACCGCGATACGCTCCTTCTTCGGATCGACGATGAAGATCGCGTCCGGCAAGCGATGCATATCCTTGATGCCGCCCAAGAATCGCTCGAGCTTGTTCATCTCATCCTGCAGCTTCGCGACTTCTTTCTTAGGAAGCCGATCGAAATCGCCCTGAGCCTTCATGCCTTCGAGCTCGCGCAGGCGAGCGATGCGCTTTTGGATCGTCGAGAAGTTGGTCAGCGTTCCACCGAGCCAGCGCTGGTTGATGAAGTAGGTACCGGCGCGCTCGGCCTCTTCCTTGACGACTTCCTGCGCCTGCTTCTTGGTGCCGACGAACAGGATGACTTTCTTTTCGTGGGCCATCTGCTTGACGGCCGCGTACGTCGCACGCATCCGCTGGACGGTCTGCGACAAATCGATGATGTAGATGCCGTTACGCTCCTGGAAGATGAACGGCTTCATCTTGGGGTTCCAACGACGGGTCTGATGCCCGAAGTGAACGCCGGCTTCCAGTAATTCGCGCATGGTAATAACCGACACGATAGGGTCTCCATTCTGGCCTCAGGTCGCGTGCCGTCCTGGCGTGCGGACCATTATCGAGAGCCATACGCACCCCCCATCCATGCGGGGTGTAGTGAGTGACAACCGCCAGAGTATAACACGGTCGCACGCCCGGGTCCACAGGCAAAGGTCTTCGGTGCCGGGCGCGAACTCTGCGGCCCCATGGCCCCCACTAGCCCCAAGCGCTCCCTAGAAGCCAAGCTCAAGGACGTCGACGCTCGCTTGCGGCGGCTTCCGGGGAACACCGAACTCGCCTTCGAGCGCGCGCGGCTGCTGGACAAGCTCGAGCGGACCGACGCGGCCCAGAAGGCGTACCTCGCGGTTTTGGGCCGCTCGCCCGGACACTTCGGCGCGATCAACGACCTGGCCATGCTGCTTTACCGGACGGGGAGCCGGGGCGATGCCCTCAAGCTCTATGCGGAAGCCGTGGACCGGCACCCCGATAACCCGGTCGCCCACGCCAACCTGGCCTTCATGTTCCTGAAAGCTCAGGAGCCGGCTCGGGCTCGCGACCACTACGAGATCGCCCTGCGGCTGGACCCCACGAATACGGAGGCCCAACGGGGGCTCATGGCCGTGCTTACCCAGCTCGGGGAGGCGACGGCCGTTTCCGAGCTGCGGGAGGCCGGAGCCGGGCCGGCGATGACGGTGTTGCCCTACCGGGGCAGCGGCCGCCCCATCCCGCTCTTGCTGCTCGTCTCCGCCGGTTCCGGGAACATCTCCACCGAGCGCCTGATCGACGACCGGGTCTTTGAGACGACCAAGCTGGTGGTTGAGTACTACAACCGGTCCCAGCCCCTGCCGCACCACCAGTTGGCCTTCAACGCGATCGGCGACGCCGAGAGCTGCGTGGCCGCCCTCGAAGATGCCGGCGGGATCCTCGCCGGCTCGAAGGCGCCGCTCGTCAATCCGCCGGAGCGCATTAGCCCGACCGGGCGGGCGGCCAATGCGGCGCGTTTGGGTTCGCTTCCGGGCGTCGTCACGGCCCGAACCACCCTGCTCCCGCGAGCGGTCCTCTGCGGGCCGGCCGGGTCGACGATCCTCGAGGGGCACGGCCACGGCTTTCCGCTCTTGCTCCGTTCGCCCGGCTATCACACCGGGCAGCACTTCGTTCGCGTCGATAGCCCGGGCGAGCTCGGCGCGGCGGCCTCCGCGCTGCCCGGCGACGAGCTCCTCGCCATCGCATTCCTCGATACGCGCAATGCGGACGGCCTCTACCGCAAGTACCGCGCCATGCTCGTCGGGGGCGAGCTGTACCCCGTCCACATGGCGATCTCGCCGCTGTGGAAGGTGCACTACTTCAGCGCCGACATGGCGGAGAACGCCGCTCACCGTGCCGAGGACGAGGCGTTCTTGGCGGATATGCCCGCGGCGATCGGAGCCGAGGCGATCCGCGCCTTGCGATCGGTATCGGAGGCCCTCGGGCTCGACTACGGCGGCGTCGATTTCACGATCGGGGCGAACGGAAGCGTGGTGGTCTTCGAAGCCAACGCGACGATGGTGTTGGTGCCGCCCCAGCGCGACGCCCGTTGGGATTATCGTCGCGGGCCGATCGAGCGCGTCTTCGATGCCGTCGGGGCGATGCTCCGCAATAAGGTTTCGCAGGCGTCCGGCCGAAAGCATTGAGCATGCGTTGGTTAGTCACCGGTGGGCTCGGCTTCATCGGATCGAACTTTATCCGTTTGGCGTTGCGCGAACGGCCCGAGCTTTCAATCGTTAACCTCGATGCGATGACGTATGCGGGAAACCCCGCGAATCTCCGCGACGTCGAAACCAGTCCGCGCTACCGGTTCGTCAAGGGCGACATCGGCGATCCGGTCGCGGTCGATTCGGCCATCGGCGACGGCGTCGATGCGATCGTAAACTTCGCGGCCGAAACCCACGTCGACCGCTCGATTCTCGACCCCGAAGCCTTTCTGCGGACCGATATTCTCGGCACGCACGTCTTGCTGGAAGCGGTGCGCAAGCACGACATCGCGCGCTATCTGCAAGTCTCGACCGACGAAGTCTACGGCGACGTGAGCGAAGGCGAATCGCGCGAGGACGACCCGCTCCGCCCGCGCAGCCCGTACTCCGCCAGCAAGGCCGGCGGCGACATGCAGGTGCTCGCGTACCGGACGACTTTTGGAACGCCGGTGCTCGTCACGCGCGGCAGCAACACCTACGGGCCGTATCAATATCCCGAGAAGCTGATCCCGCTGTTCGTGAGCAATCTCATCGACGATCAACCGGTGCCGGTGTACGGCGACGGACTGCAGATTCGCGATTGGCTCCACGTGGACGATCACGCACGCGGTATCCTACACGTCCTCGAGCACGGCGCATTGGGTGAAATCTACAACGTCGGAGGCGGCAACCCGCGCACGAACATGGAGATCACGCAACTGCTCGTGGGCGGCTGCGGACGCTCGATGGACGCGCACGTGCGTCACGTTGAAGACCGCGCCGGACACGACCGGCGCTACGCGATCGATACCGCCAAGGCCCGAGCGATCGGATGGGCGCCCGTGGTGCCGTTCGAGGACGGGCTGCGCGCCACGATCGCTTGGTATCAGGCCAACGAAGCCTGGTGGCGACCGCTCAAATCAGGCGAATTTCTCGATTACTACAAGCGCCAGTACGCGCACCGCTAATCTAAAGTAGGAACCGCATGAAGGGCATCATTCTCGCCGGCGGCTTAGGCTCGCGCCTGCGTCCGCTTACCAAAGTTACGAACAAGCATCTGCTGCCGATCTACGACAAGCCGATGATCTACTATCCGATCGAGACGCTGTGCAAAGCCGGCATCCAGGACATCATGATCGTGACGGGCGGCAATTCCGCCGGCGACTTTCTGCGTTTGCTCGGCAACGGTCGCGACTTCGGACTGAAAGACATCTACTACACCTACCAAGAAGGCGAAGGCGGCATCGCCGACGCCCTCAAGCTCTGCGAGCATTTCGCCGAAGGCCAGCGCATCGCGGTCATTTTGGGCGATAACATCGTACAAGACGACATTTCGCCGTACGTTCGTAAGTTCGAACAACAGGATTCGGGCGCGCGCATCCTGCTCAAGCAGGTCGACGATCCGGAGCGCTTCGGCGTTCCGGAACTGGACGGCGACCGGATCGTGCGGATCGAAGAGAAGCCCGAGCACCCGAAGAGCAACTACGCCGTGACCGGCATTTACATGTACGATCGCCGCGTCTTCGATTTCTGCCGCAAGCTCAAGCCCTCGGATCGCGGTGAACTGGAAATCACCGATGTCAACAACGCGTACATCCGGGAAGGCGACATGCACTACGACGTGCTCGACGGATGGTGGACCGACGCCGGGCAATTTGAATCGCTCTATCGCGCCACGCAGCTCGTAGCGACGCAACACGGGCTTTGATCGAAGATGCATCCGCGCATTCTGGGGGACGTAACATCGAGATGAAAGCGGTTATTCTTGCGGGAGGGCTCGGGACTCGCATCAGCGAGGAGACGCTGCTTCGCCCAAAACCCATGATCGATCTTGGCGGCAAGCCGGTTCTTTGGCACGTGATGAAGACGTATTCGCATTGGGGCATCAACGACTTTATCGTGTGCTGCGGCTACCGCGGCTACATGATCAAGGAGTATTTTCACAACTACGCCTTGCACATGTCCGACGTGACGATCGACCTGCGGGAAGATGCGTTGACCGTGCATCGCAGCGACGTCGAGCCATGGAAGATCACGCTAGTCGATACGGGAGAGGCAACTGCGACGGGCGGCCGCCTCAAACGGGTGCGCCGCTACCTTGAGCCTAACGAGCTCTTCTGCTTCACGTACGGCGACGGCCTGAGCGACGTCAACGTCGCCGACACGATCGCATTTCATCGCTCCCAAGGTGCGCTAGCCACCCTCACGGCAGTTCAACCGCCCGGACGGTTCGGGCAGATCGAACTCTCGGAGCATCGCATTACCTCGTTCCGTGAAAAGCCCCCGGGTGATGGGGTATGGATCAACGGCGGGTACTTCGTGCTGCATCCCGACGTCATAGATTACATCGAAGGAGACGAGACTATTTGGGAGCGAGAGCCGATGGAGCGCCTCGCGCTCGAGCACAATCTCGCCGCATATAAACACAGCGGCTTTTGGCAGCCGATGGACACCATGCGCGACAAGACGCTCCTCGAAAGCCTTTGGGCGGGTGGCAGCCCTCCGTGGAAAGTCTGGGATTAGCGAGCCCGGAGCACGCGCGCGGGGTTCCCAACGACGACGACTCCCGCTTCGACGTTCCTCGTCACCACGCTACCTGCGCCGACGATACTGCCAGCGCCGATGGTCACACGCGGAAGCACGACCGCTCCGCTTCCAACGAATGCGTTTCTGCCGACCGTAACGCAACCGGCTAAGGTCGCGCCCGGCCCGATGTGAACGCCCGCCTCAAGCTCGCACTCGTGATCGACGCTCGCGCGAGTGTTCACGATGCAAGCCTCGCCTATTCGCGCGCGAGCCGCCACCACGGACCCCGCAAGCATCTGGCTCCCCTTACCGACCACGGCGTTGGAGGCCACATACGCCGCCGGATGCACCGCCGTAGCAACGGCTATACCCTTGCGCTCGAAAGCCGCTTGAACGTCAATCCGATCCGGGCCGCGCGCACCGCCGATCGCCGCGAGCCCCATGACCGGGCCAGGATCGCGCCGCTCGAGCCACCGCTGGAAGCCCTCGCCACCGAGGTACAGCGGGACGCCGTGTAGCACCGAAGTCGCGAGCGGGTCGTTGTCGAAGAGCGCCTCGATGGGCACGCCCAGGCGCTCGTAGAGCTCGGCGAGGACGATCGCTTGGCCGGTGGACCCCCACAGCACGATCCGCATGCACGCCGATTGGCCTTCCGTACAACGTGTCCTCCGCTCAATGCGCCCATTCTGATAGCCGATGATTGAAGTTGAGCCATTCAACATCCGCAGATATCACGAAAAAGGAGCTCCATGCAGGCAATCCGGCAGGGCGTCGGTGAGACCCTCGAACACATCCCGGTGTTCGCTCCGCACATCGGCGTCGACACGCTCAAACATCTGACGGATGCCCTGGACGTCGGTTGGCTTGGGATGGGAGCCACGACGAAAGACTTCGAGGAACGCATCGCAGCATATCTCAAGTTAGACGGGCGACACGTCGTTGCCACCAATACCGGGACCTCGGCGCTCCATATCGCCCTCCTCGCCGCCGGCGTTGGACCTGGCGACGAAGTTATCGTCCCATCTTTCAACTACGTTGCCGACCACCAGGCGATCCGGTATACCGGCGCAGACGTCGTTATGTGCGACATACGCGACGATAATCTCGGCATCGACGTTGAGAAAGCCCGCCGGCTCGTAACCAGCCGAACGAAAGCGTTGATACCCTTGCATTTCGCCGGGATCCCGTGCGACCGCAAAGGCACGTACGCCCTCGCGCGCGAGTTCGGGCTTCGAGTGATCGAAGATGCATGCCACGCTCTGGGCAGCACGATCGACGGAGCGAAAATCGGCAGCGACGGCGATATCGCGTGTTTTAGTTTCGACCCGGTTAAAATCATCACGTCCATCGACGGTGGCTGCGTCGTCGTCAACAGCGAGGAGGAGCTAAGCAAACTGCAGCACCTTCGACTGCTCGGCGTAGACAAAGACACGACCGAACGATACAAGAACGCGCGGGCGTGGGAATACGACGTCGTCGATCAGGGCTATCGCTACCACCTCACCAACATTATGGCCAGCGTGGGCGTTTCACAAATCAAACGGATCGAAGAATTTATTGCCAGCCGTCGGGTCGTCTGCGAACGCTACAGCCAAGTGTTTTCGTCATTAGACGGCGCGCGCGTGCTGCGGCGCGACTACGCAGACGTGAGCCCGTTCATCTATAGCCTGCGAGTGCTCGGGAACCGACGCACACAGCTCATCGAGCACCTGAAGGAACGCGGCATCGCCGCCGGCATACACTTCATGCCCGTTCACGATCACTCGTACTTCTCGCATTGCCGTCGCGACGACATGAGCGTCACCAATCGCGTCGCGTCGGAGGTGGTTACGCTGCCGCTGCATTCGAATATGAAGCCCGCATTTGTGGACCGCGTCATCGACGGCGTCGTCAGCTTTTTCGGTTAAACGTGCGGCTTTCGCTTGAGGCATCGGACCTAAAATCGTACCTTCGCACGCAACTGCGATTTCATTTCCCCGTCGCGGACGGTGCTTTTGCAGGCTTCGACGAGGTTGTCGATGAGGCTTTACGTCGACTCGCCGTATGTTTTCGAGACGTCGTTCTCCCAGGATACAGAAAAAACGGCGAACCGTTTTTCAATCATCTCCACGCAGATCAGAACGCGAGTTTCTACTATTTCTGCGCCAATAGCGCCTACCGATCGGGGCTCCTAGAGCTTGCGTCGCTCTTCTTTCTGTTCAACAAGATGCAGAACGGCCTCGTTTGCATGTACGATACCGCGCTTCCGGACGTTTTTTTGCTCATCCACACGGTCGGGACGGTGCTCGGCAAGGCGTCGTACGGTTCCAATTTCGTGGCTTACCAAAACGTCACGGTCGGAACGGAGTCCGGGCGCCAACCGGCCATTGGAGACGGCGTGGTCATTTACGGCGGCTCGATGATCCTCGGCGGGACGAGCCTTGGTAGCGGATCGGTCGTTTCCGCAAACTCGACGGTGATCGACGACACCGTCCCGGCCGACCATATCGCCATCGGCCGATCCCCCGAATTGCTGATCAAAGCCCGGCGACGGAATTTCATGGAGCAGTATTGGGATTCGGTTGCGCCATAGGCTAGGGCAGCGTGGCTTCATCCAGCGTCGGCCACGCACTATCGGCGTTCGATAGCGCGGTCACTTCGCGCGGCCACGCTATGCCGAGCGCCGGGTCGTCGAACCGAACGCCTCGGGCCGACTGTGGAGCGTAAGCCCCGGCGATAAGGTAGAGCGCTTCCGTATCATCTTGGAGCGTCTGATAGCCGTGCGCCAATCCCTGTGGGATGTACAGGGCCAAGCGATTCTCATCGTCGAGCCGAACGCCAACCCAGCGCCCGAACGTTGGGCTATCGGCGCGCAGATCCACGGCGACGTCGTACAGAGCACCGCGCGTAGCGCGGACGAGCTTCGATTCGCCGTGCGGTCGAACTTGGTAGTGCAGACCGCGAATCGTACCCGCACGGGCGTTGTACGCTATGCTTTGCTGATCGAACCTATCCGCGAGACCCTGGGCACCAAACGCCTGCGCGTCGAACGTTCTAGCAAAAAAACCGCGCGCGTCGTGGTGCATTTCGGGTTCGACGATAAATACGCCGGCAAGCGCGGTCGGCGCAAACTTCAAAATATCTCTAGTTCCGGCATCGCGACGACGAATCGAGCTCCCCATTCGCGCGCGAACGCATTTTGAGCGACCACCTCGTCCCGCAGATTCCACGGAAGGATGAAGATGTAATCCGGCTTCGTCTGTTTGTAGCGGTCCGTTTCGAAAACCGGGATGCGCGATCCGGGCAGGAGCGTTCCCACCTTGGCCGGATTGCGATCCACCGTGTACTGTAAGAGATCCGTGCCGACTCCGCAATAGTTCAGTAGCGTATTACCCTTGGCGGGCGCGCCGTAACCGACGACGCTTTTCTTCTGCTCTGCCGCGTCCAGCAAGAACCGAAGGACCTGGCGCTTGCGCAATGCGATCTTGGCCGAGAAATCGCGGTACACGCCGATCGACGTAATGCCGAAATCGCGCTCTCGTCGCCTGAAATTTCCGAGGGACGCAGACTCCTCGAACGCTCCTTTGTGGCCGATCCAAACGCGCAGCGATCCACCGTGAGTCGAGAGTTCTTCGACGTCGTACGCGGCTAAGTTGTGCGCTTCGAGTACGCCCTCTAACGAATGCAGGGAGTAGTAGGAAAAATGCTCGTGATAGATGGTATCGAACTCCACGCCTTCGATCAGCCGCATGAGGTGGGGGAACTCGACCGTCAGGGATCCCCGCTCGGCCAGAAGCGCAGCGAGCCCACCGAAGAAATCGTGGACGTCCGGTACGTGCGCGATCACGTTGTTAGCTATCAGTAGGTCTGCCGCACCATAACGCCGACGCAGTTCGCCCCCACTCGCTTCGCCCAGAAAAACGTTTTCGGTCGCGATGCCGCGATCGAGGGCGACCGCGGCTACGTTCCTGGCCGGCTCGACGCCGAGGACGCGAACGCCGGCATACACAAAATATTGCAAGAGATAGCCGTCGTTGCTGGCAGCCTCTATCACCAGCGACTGCGCCGTCAAACCCAAGCGATCGATGGCCATCCCGGCGTAGTTCCGGCTGTGCGCCAGCCACGAGTCCGAATACGACGAGAAATAGGCATATTCGGAGAAGATGTGCTCGCGCGACTGGACCACTTCCAATTGTACGAGAAAGCATCGCTCGCACACGTATGCATGAAGCGGGTAGGTCGGTTCCATCGCGCGGGAGCGATCGCCGGGAATGTAGGAATTCGAGAGCGGGGACGAACCGAGGTCGGCGAACGTCACCGAGAGCGGGGCGCCGCACGAGCGGCAGCATAACTCGCCGTTCATGCGTCGAAGTACTCCCGAATCTGCCGGAGCGTCAGGTCCCGCACATCGGCCCCCTCATCCCATTCGCGATACCATTCGGCAGTTCGGCGGATTGCCTGCTCGTCGCTCATCCGATTGCGCCAGCCCAGCCGGTCTCGCGACTTGGCGGAGTCCAGCAACAAAAGATGCGCCTCGTGCGGCTCGTGGCGATCGACAACCTTCACCTTTGTATGAGAGCCCATTTCCGTTAAGAGCCGCGCGGCCATCTCTGCAACGGTTATCTGCTGCATCCCCGCGGGCCCGAAATTCCAAGCCTCCGCAAAAGCCCGAGGATCCTCGGCCGCGCGCCTAGCAAGTAGTAGGTATCCCGAGAGCGGTTCTAAGACATGCTGCCATGGCCGAACCGCGGTTGGATTTCTCAATTCAAGCTCGCTGCCGCGCAGGACCGCCCTTACGACATCGGGGACCAGGCGCTTTTTCGACCAATCGCCGCCGCCGATCACGTTACCGGCGCGAGCCGAGGCGATCGCAGGCCCCGACGAAAAAAACGAACGACGGTACGCGTGAACGACCAGTTCCGCGGCGCCCTTGCTGCTGCTGTAGGGGTCGTTTCCGCCCATGCGTTCGATTTCGCGATAGCCCCAAACCCATTCGCGGTTCTCGTAGCACTTATCGCTACTGACCACCACCGCCGCGCGCAACGGATCGATCGCCCTGACGGCTTCGAGCACATTGACGGTTCCCATGACGTTCGTTGCGTAGGTCCCCACCGGATCCGCATAACCGTCGGCCACCAATGCTTGTGCCGCGAGATGAAATAGGTATTCCGGCTCCGCGGTGCGGACGACCCTACGTAAAGCCTCAAGGTCTCGAACGTCCCCAACGTGAGAATCGATTTCTCGTTCCAGCCCAAGCAGCGTAAAAAGATTCGGCTCCGTTGCCGGCTCCAACGCAAAGCCGGTGACGCGCGCCCCCGCCTCCAATAGAACGGCGCTTAACCAAGCCCCCTTAAAGCCCGTGTGCCCAGTTATCAGTACACGTCGGCCCCGCCAAAACTGCGCGTCTATGGTCACGCCGATCATTCCCACGCAGGGGCGGATAAGCCCTTTCTAAGACCGAATCGACCGTCATGGACGAGGCGCACGTATCCGTCAGCATCATCGTTACGTCGTTCAACTATGCGACGTACCTTCCGCGCGCCCTCGAGAGCGCGATGCATCAATCGGTCCCGGGTATGGAAATCGTCGTCGTCGATAATGCATCGGAGGACGACTCGTGGCGGATCATCGAGCATGCTGCGGCTCGCGACGCCCGCATCCGCGCGTTTCGAAATGAGCGCAATCTCGGCATGATCGGAAATCACGTTCGCGCATTGGAACACGCTCGCGGCAAACGCGTGCTCTTTCTCTCGGCCGACGATTATCTGTTGCCCGGCCACGTCGCGCGCCTGGTTTCCGCCCACCGGGAGCACCCCGAGATCGACTACATTTTCACGTCCTACGTGAAAGTCGACGAGCGCGAACGCTTCGTGCAGTTTTTTGGCCACCCCGGCCACTTACGAAGCTCGTATTTTGGTGGCCGCAACGAATTTGCCGACTTGCTCACCTACGACTGCTACATGTGTTTTCCGACGACGCTGTTTCGACGCGAAGAATTGCTGGAGCATGGCGGATTTCGTACCGAGCTCACGGCCGGCGACCTCGACACGTACCTGAGGCTTGCGTCTCGCGGCTCCCGTTTTGCGTTCCTCGATACCGCCGGCGTGGCCGTTCGGCTCCACGCCTTAGAAATCACGGGGGAGGAACGCTACGTCGCCACGGGACGACAGCTGCTCGATCACATCTTTTTGCTCGAACAATATCTGAACGACGCTAACGAACCGCTCGTCACGGGACGAGAACGAGGAATCGCGCGATTACTGGAGGCCAAGATCAATAACCTCCGGGCCTACCCCAAGGTCGCAGCGGAGATCCTCCCCGATGCCCAGCCGCGCATCGAAGATGTCGTGGCGCGGCTCAATCGCGCGCGTACCCAGCCGCGCTCTCGCCCGAAGACACTCAAGGCCGCAATAAGTGTCGTACTCGTGTGCGGGAACCAGACGCAGCAAGCGCTGGACGCCATCGACATGGTCGCAGCCCAACGGTATGAGAATCTTGAGTTAGTTCTCGTCTCGGGCTCACCCGAGGATACCCTCCCGCTCTTACTCGATCGAGCGCGCTCGCTAAACGTAAAGGCACTTCATAGCGCGCGTCCGTTGAGCGAAGCGGCCCGGCATAACGACGGCCTCCGTTTGACAAGCGGCGAAATCGTCGCGTATCTCGCGCCTCACGTACGCTGGCCCGACGGCCATTTAGATCGGATCTCAAAGCTCATCGCCGAGCAACCGGTGGACGTGCTGATCGTTCCCGGGGATCTCATCGTCGAGCGCCGCAATACCAACGCGTCGGAATTGACGGAAATAGCCCATTTTAAGGGGTTCGCGGGTACGCCGGTAGCGCCGACCACCATTCATGTCGGAGAGGGTATCCCGTTACACGCCGTCGCCCATCGCCGCATTCTGCTCGATACGATCGGTGTATTCGAAGAGCGCCTGCCGGTGCTCGCCGATATCGACTTCGTGCAGCGGCTCCTAGCCACGGGACGAATCGCCGTGGACGATCGGCTCCCGATCCACATTCACCGTCGGTGGGATGAATCGCATCCGGCATTCGACGATCCGAACGCCTACATCGCGACGCTACAAGCCCTTTATCGCGCGCGCCCCGCAGATGCGCCCCTCGCGGCGCTCAGGGAGGCGCATATTGCTCGCGTGCATGCCGATCTCGTACGAGCGGCCAAGTTGCGAACCCCCGGTTCCGCCTTGGCTTTTGCTTTTACCGCACGCGGCCCGTTACCGGAAAAGAGCCGCGAACCGCGGAAACGCCAAAGAGTGCTCGTTATCGACGATCGGGTGCCGTACAACGCACTCGGCCGCGGTTACCCGCGCGCGCGAAAAATCGTAGAAGATCTGCGCGATGCGGGACATGACGTAACGTTCTACCCGATGCTTTCGTTGTACGACGAGCCACCACTTGCGGGCGGAATCGACGGCGTCGAAATACTCTATGGACGCGGTAGAGAGCTTTTGGCGGCCACCCTCTCCGAGATGTTGCCCGAGATCGACACTCTCTGGGTAAGCCGGCCGCATAATATGGCCGACGTGAAAGCCGCCCTCGGGCCGCTCCCACCCACGCGTTCCTGGGCGTGCATCTACGACGCGGAGGCCGTCTACGCCGTTCGCGAGGCTGCAGAGGCGGCCTTAAGCGCCGCTCCACTGGAACCCAACGAATACGCGAGAAAACTCGAGCACGAACTCTCGCTAACCGACGGTTGCGATGCCGTGGTGGCCGTTTCCGCGGGCGAACGCGAGCTTATCGCCCAGCGTTTTTCGGGGCCTATCGAAGTGCTGTCGTTTTCGATCGCGCCGGCTCCAACGCCGAAGCCGTTTTCGGAGCGCGGCGGTTTGCTGTTCGTGGGCGCGATTGAAGCCGGGAGTCCGAATGAGGACGCGCTGTTGTGGTTCACCGATAACGTCGCTGCCGAGGTGGAACTGGAGCTTGGAACGCGCACGCGTCACGCCGGTGTGGTCGTTTCACCGCAGCTTGCCGAGCGTCGATCCAGCATCGACTTCCTCGGGGTCGTGCCCGATCTGCGAGAGGTGTACGGAAACGCGCGAATATTTATCGCGCCGACCCGCTTTGCCGCCGGCCTGCCGCAGAAAGTCTATGAAGCGGCCGCCAATGGCCTGCCCGTCATCGGGACGACGCTGCTTGCGAGGCAATTGGGCTGGGAAAACGAGCGCGACATGCTCGTTGCCGATTCCGCCCCGGAATGGATCGCAGCCGTGCGTCGTCTAAACGGCGACGCTACGCTCTGGCAATCACTCCGCGAAGGGGCGCTCGAGCGCGTACGCCGGGAGGTCGATCCGACCGTCTTCAAGGAGCGCACGCTCGATCTCTTACGCCGAACGTCTCTCGCACGCCTCGCCTCCGGCGGGGCATCAATCGCTCAAACGAGAATGCTCGGCAATTGATGGCGCATTACTACCGGTTCTTTGGGCTTGAACGCGACCCGTTCTTAGACACCGCGGATCCCTATTTTTATTGCGAACTGGGCGCCTTGCGTAAGGCCAAGGAACGCCTCACGGAGTCGGTCGATGCTTCGCGCGGGCTCACCGTGGTCATCGGGGAGCCCGGAACCGGCAAGACCAGCTTGAGCGGGGCACTCGAGCAAGATCTGCTTGCCGACGATCGCGTCGTCCTCGGGAAGATCCTCGACCCGACCTTCGCCACCGAAACCGAATTCCTCATCGGCATCGGGCGCGTGTTCGGGCTAGCGCTTCCGCCGCGGTCCAGCGCGGCGCTCAAGAACGCCCTAAAGAACTTCTTCTTCGAAACGGCCATCCTGGAGAAGCGGACGCTGGTCCTGGCGATCGACGAAGCGCAAAATTTGAGCGACGAGAACCTCGAAGCTTTGCGGTTGCTCCTGAATTACCATGTGCCGCAACGCAAGCTATTGAACATCTTGCTGTTCGGGCAGAGCGAGCTTGAGGCGCGCATTCACGCCAAAGGGAACTTTGCCGATCGCGTGGATAGTTGGATTCGCCTGGCTCGGCTCGACGAAACGATGGCCGGCGCGGTCCTGGATTTTCGGCTCTCCAGAGCCGGGTTATCGCCCGGGCAGGCGGTCTTCAGCCCGGACGCCCGCGCGTTGCTTCTCGATGGAGCGCAAGGCCTTCCGCGCCGGCTTACGATGCTGGGCCATCTCTCGATGCAAGAAGCCGCCGACCGCGCCAGCACGCTGGTCGCGGAGGATCACGTCCGCACCGCTCTCATTTCGCGCGGCATCGAAATCCTACCGCAACCGATCCCTCCAGCGGCGTTTGAAATCACGGCACCGGCCGTGAATGCGCCCCGCTCGGGCTTCCTGAGCCGCCTCTTCCCGCGGCGCGCGGAGAAATGAACCGAGAGCCCGATTTCGACGCCAGCGCCGATATGCGGCTGATCGAACTCCAGCGTTCGGCCCTCGGGCTCGCGATACCGGACCGCGCGAGTTGGCAAAGCCGGCTCTCCTCCGAACCCGCACTCGGCCTGGATGAGCCCGATCAGCCGGCGCCTCAAGGCGCGGTAATCGTCGTCGAAATCTCCGCTTCACCCGCGCGCGGCGTGATTCCGGGAGCGGTCGTTTCGGTCGGCGTAAGCCTCGCGAATGAAGGCGCCCATGCCGCCCGTGCGATCGAAATCAGCGTCCCCATCCCGGGAGCGTCATCCTACCGGGGCGGGAGCTTCGAGCGCGACGGGCGTCCGAGCGACGATCGTTTTGCCGAATCGCTCTTCGGCCCGGGCCTGACGATCGAAAGCATTCCACGGGGGGGCCGAGTAACGCTGCTCTGGAAGCTCGGCGTGAAGCTCGGCTCGCAGCCGTTGATTCTGGCGCCGCAAGTACGGGCTCAAGGTGCGGCGGTCGTCGGCGCCAAGCCCATCTCCATCTCGCGCAAAGGCCAGAGCGTCAGCGCTTTCTCTGCCGACCTCGCGCGCGCCGACGCATCGTTCTACGATCCGAGGCCGCTCATTCCCGTCGACATTCCCGCGGACGAACTCCCCATCTACGAACTCGACGAAGAAGAGCAACTCGTCTACGAAGCCGCAAATGCAGCGCTCTCTTCGGCGGTAGAGCCGCCGGCCGAAATCGTTCCCGCGGTCGTGGCGCCGCAACCGAAACCCGAGCCGGAGCCTCAACCGGTCGCGGCGGCGGTACCCGAGCCGCCACGCGAAGCGATCGTGCTTTACGGCCGCTTCGATCGTACGACGCTCGCATTCTTCGCTCGTACCTTCAACGGTTCCAAGCCGCCGACCATGCTGCAACATTGCATCTTTGCCAGCGCGCTCGCCTGTTCGGTCGATGGTAACCGCGCCGACGCCAGCGGTATCAAACAACATTTGGACGCGCAATCGCAGGTGCTGCACCGCGTCGTCCTACACGAAAAGTTGGGGAAACGCGAGCCCATCGGCGACTATACCGGCGATCTGCTGGCCCGCCTCGAAGCCCTCGTGCCGCATCCCGTGCTCGATGTCGACAAACAAGACGATGCGGTCGTGCTCGCGACCGAGCTCTCCGCGCCGACGATGCAAGTGGTGCGCCGCATTGCCGACGAACGCGAACGCTGGGATTTCGTGCGAGCGCGGCAACTCACGCTTGCGCTCCAGGCGCAAGGCGCCGCGCACGTCACCGACCCGGGCGCGTCGGCCGCCCTCGAAAATGCGCTTCGCGCCTACGCGCAAACGTCCATGACCGCGCTGCAACGACTCTTCGTTAGGATTCGCCTCGATCGGACGACCGGGATCCTGTTTGCTCCGGAGCCGAGCCTGGATGCGGCCGCGCGCAGTCTGCTGGCCGCGTTCGAAACCCTCCTGCGGTAGAACCGCGCTCGCTTACGTCTGCCTGTCTAGCCCGGCCGAGCGTCGGGGGGCATCCTTAGCGCCAACCGAACGCGCGTAAACCTTCCAATTCGAGAGGGTTCGTAGGCGTTCGCCTACGCCGTCGTGAAAGGCGCGCAGCCGCTCGATCTGTCCGTCGCGAACTTGCATGATCCGCTGGATGCGGGCCCGCAGCTGCTCCTCGAACGCTTCATCTCTTTGCCCCTGCGTGGTTTGTAGCGCGTTACGTAGCGCATGCGTGGCGCGTCGCATCTGTGCTAAAAGCTCATCGCAGTTCTCCCAATCGGTCGCCGCTATGCCCTTTTCAAGCTCGCCGCAGAGGCGCTCGAGGTCGCCGACCTCGCGTACGATCGTTTCGATCTCCGCTGGCCTATCCGACGCTGGCAAAACTCGCCGACTCACCCGAGGCGGAAGCGCGCTGCATCGCTTTAAACTGCGCGACGGCCGTATTCCAGGTTTGGCGATAGTCCTTAAAATCGGGAATGAGCCGCTCGACGCGTACCGGGTCCTTCTGCATGTTCGCCATGACGAGTTCGTGGTGCCAGAATTCGTACACGCGGAACAGATTTTTTGAAAGCTCTCCGCCGATTTCCATATTGAGCGAGCCCATGAGTAAACAGCAAGCCCGCTGCGCGCGAAGCAACGCGTTGTGAATGCCCTCGATGTCGTTGCGATCGCCCACGAGACGCTCGTGCCCCTGTTGCGCAGCGATGATCAACACGTCGAAAATCTTGACGATAAGGTCTTCTTTTGACGCGGTCGCTATCGACGTCTCTAGATATTTCTGTTCGGCTGAAAGATTCTTCACGTTCGCCTTACTATGACGACGAGCTCGATGAGGATACGGTAAAGCCCAGAGCGGCCGCAAGCTGCTGCTGCTCGGATTGCAGCCCCGAGATCAAGGTTTCGCTTGCAACGAATTGGCTTCGCAGATTGTTGGCCTGCTGGTTGGCATTGCTGGTGATCTGTTTTATCTGCTGTTGAAGATCCTGAATGGTGTTCGTATTGTTGTTTTCGAAATTTTGCAGCAGCGACACCGTTGGAATATTCCCGGCCGGGCCGCTATTAAGCAGCGTTGGCGCCCCGGTAACACCGGTCAGGTACGTCCCGAGTTGCTGCGTGAGGCCGTTGGCCCCATTAAGGACATCGCTCACGGCGTTGGGATTGGCCTGGAGTGCGGCCAGCAGGGTGGTGGTATTCAGCGGCTGGAGCTGTCCATCCGTACCTTGATACGTCGTGTTTTGAATCGTACCGCCGCTGGTACTGCCGGGAGACGCGGTTCCACCGTTCGATAACTGACCGTTGTTGCCGGTCGTCACCGTGGAGAAACTATCGTCTAGCGTTAAGCCGATTTTTGCGAGCGAATTGTACCCTGCATCCGATGCACCGCCAAACATGCCGCCCACGATATTGGTGAGTTGATAGCGTAGCGACTGCACGTCGGAGTTACCGTACAACACGCCACCACCGAAACTTTGCGAACTGCCGGTAGAGAGAGTCCCCGGCTGCACTGCGGAGACGATCGGCGGCGCCGACGCGCTGTTGATTTCACCGATGGCCGCATTATATGCCGACACAAAGGTGTTCAGTGCGTTAACGAGATTGGTCGTATCCTTAGCAACCGTAATCGATACCGGCGAGCTAATGGCGCTGGTTAGATCGATTTCTATCCCGGGAATCGCCGTTGTTATGGCATTAGACCCGCTATATACCGTCGAAAGTACGCCACTGGCGTTCTGTATGGTTAAAACGGATTGCTTCCCGACCGCAGTTGTGGCGCCACTTCCCGTAGTCAGACCGACGGCAGAAAGAAAATTACTCGTATCGCTACTCGAGCCCAGGACGATGCTCTGCGTTCCGGTCGCATTGTTCACCAGCGCAATATGATTGGTAGCGGCGTCGTATGATGCGGTGACGCCGGCACTGCTCGCGTTGATCTTTGCGAGAACGGACGCGATATTGTCGCCGGTAGCGTCCACCGAAAGTTGCACGCCGTTGATCGTAAAGGTGCCGGAGCTAATCGGTGTGATAAGGTTGGCGTCATTGCCGGTATCGAGTGACGCGGTTTCACTCAAGCCTCCGACGCCCGAGGTTCCCGTAACGCTCGTCGTATTATTCTGCGCTTGATCGAGCTTTAAAACACTTAACAGGTTTCCGGTATCGGAAGCGCTACCGAGTGTAATCGGCTGAGTGCCGGTAACCGCGACCACGTCGGTGCCGGACTGGAATCCAATATTGAAACTGGCGTCGACACCGGCGGAGTGTACCGCGTTGTTGATGTTGGTGAATATTTGATCAATCGACTGAGAGTTGACGTTATACTGTATTTGAACTCCATCGACAGTGATTTGACCCTGGCCGGTCGAGGAGGTGCCGTTATTCGGTTGAACCGCCGCGTACGAGTCCACGAGAGGAACCGTGTCAGACGCCAGGCCGGCATACGTACCTGATGTAATAAGATCCGTTTCTTTGTGCCCGACCGACGTCGAATTCGTAATGACCGTCGAGGTGGCGACGCTTGCGCTCTCGATCACATAGGTACCAGGGGTCGCAACTTGGCCCGCAATGCCCTTGGCCGTCGCTAATGCCGTATTGCTCGACGTGGCATCGTACGAACTATACAGCGATGGATTGGAGAGGTTGGCTATCGCATTCTGCACCGACTCGAGCATGTTGTTGATCTTGATCAACTCGAGATTCGCGTTATTGAGTGTCGCGAGTTGCGCGTTTAGCGCATTCGTCGGCGCAAGCGTGAGCGAGGTCAGCTTGGTGATGATCGAGTTGTAATCGATACCCGAAACGATTCCCGGGAACGTAATCGGGGCGACGTTGGTCCCAGGGACCGAACTTGAAGACACGCTGTAAACCTCTTCTCGTTACGCGCTACGGTCGAGCGTAGCGCCTTGCTGCTGGTCGAAAAACTCGGCTAGACCGATCATGATCTCGGCCGGGAACTGCGCAATTTCTTTGCCGGTGCTCGGGTCGGTGAAGACCGTGACGATTTCGTTCGGATCCTTTACCACGCGGTACGAGACGTTCAGGCTCAGTGGAAGCGGGATCCCGCGCGCGCTAAAAATCTTCGCGATCGCCGGAGCGAGGCCGGCATTTGATTGCCCGGGCACGGCTGCGGTAGTGGTGGTCGCGGGGCCCGAGGGGCCGCTCGCAGGCGTCGCCGAGGAGGAACCCGTGGCTTGCGGGCTCGCCGGCGCTGCCGTTATGATATTTGCCCCTGGCGCGGGGGGCGGCGGAACATCCATGTGCCTCTCGTCTCCTTCACGTCCTATCTTCTATAATCGGCTCTTGAAGAGGCGTAATTTAGGCGTCCTGCGTTAAGGAGTCGCCCCCGAACTTGCTTGCTGGTACGCGCGAACGACGCCGACAAGAGCCAGTTGTTGGTCGAAGGTACGAGCCGCGTCGAGCGCGAGCGTCTCCCCGCGTACCGGCGCCGCTTCCCAGGCCCGCCGGAGGCCTTCGCCGATGGCATCGACTCCCGCCGGGTCCACAAGCTCGACCGATGCCCCAAATACCGAGGATGCCAGACCCGTCGAGGACGCAACTAGAGCGGCGCCGGCGGCCCCTGCCCGGGCCAAGCGGTGCAATCCATGCCCCGTCCACGATGCATCCAGAAAGACACGGGCTCGTCCGTAGAGGCCCGCCAGCCGGCCTGCATCGAGCCAGCGCTCGGGAAGAAAAATCACGCGATCGCCCGCCAGCATCTGCAGATAGGTGTAGTACTCGCTATTGCCGATCGGGCCGGTGACCACCGCGGCGAAGCCCGCCTTCGAGGCGGCCAGCGCCGCAAAGATTGCGCCGCTGCGGGGCTCGATGGAGGTATGGACGAGTACGAAGTCGTCGTGTCCGACAAGGGCATCGACGCCGGCGGGGAGCGCCGTATCGAAGAGCGCCGGGACGTTCACGGCAGGCCCGCGATATCCGAATCCCGCTCTGGCGCGCTGCTCCTCTTCCTCCGAGACCACGATGATGGATGATGCGAATTCGAACAGCGCGCGGACATCCGGATCGGGAGCCGGTGCCGCAAGGGGGACCGGAACTTCCCAAACCAGCCGCTTCATGGCGATCGCACCGAGATACTCTTCATAGAACGCGTCATCCGGAATCGCGCGAAGCGCTCCCAGGGTCGTGGATGTTCCCCATGCGGCCAGGCCGCCCGGATCGTCCAGGTAGGGCATCACCACGATCGGTATCCCGCGCTCTTTGAGCGATTGGAGATTGGCGAGAATGGCGGACGCATGGCGATGCCCGACAACGTGGACGATATCGACGGCGTCGGAGTGAAGCGGCCTGCTTGCGATGCTCACCGAAGGCGTGAACCCCTCGGCTTGCAGCCGGCGCGCCAACACCCGAACGGCGTCGGTGTCGGCATCGGGATTGCTCCACAGATCCTCGCGGACTACGATTGCGACGTTTCCAGCCGAGCCGCCCACGGCGATAGGTTCCGCAAGCGCCGAAGCGCGCTCTGCGGCCCGCGATCGAACCGCAACTGCGAAAGATCCATCCGCAACGGAATCCTCGGGGTCGAAGGACAGCATGACCGTTAACGGCAGCGGGCGCGCAACGATAACGGGATGCTCGTTCGCGAGTGCCGCGCCGCGAATCACAAGCTCGGCACCGTCCGGCAGCCGTTCGCGTAAGCCCACGGCGACGTCGACCGCGGCAGCCTGCGACGGTGCAAACGAGAGCGTCGAAAACCAACGCTGAACGAACGCATTCTGGTCCGCATTCCCCGAATCAAAATACACCGACGCCGCTCGTCCGATCAGGAACGCCGCTCCATTACCGCCGTCCGGATCGTACACGCCGGCGCTTCGTCCGCGCGTGAGCCGTCGCGCGTACATTGCCGCGGCGGCGGAACGAACCACGTCGGGAAACGGGGCCGCGCCCAGGAGCCCTAGCGATCGAGCTCGCTCGAAGTCGCTCCGCGTCGCATCGCTTTCCGAGAACATATGGATCGATTCGTCATTTTCAAAACGCGCGAGTACTCTGGCCCGCAACCACGGAAAAATCAACTCCTGGATATGATCCGCGACGTCGCTTTCAAGAAGATCGCGAACCCAACGCGGCCAGATCAACGGGTCGCTCTCGCGAGCAACCAGCATCGGAGCTTCCACTTTCAATAGCGGAACCGTCAAGAACCGGCCGCCTCGCTCGAACGTCAGGTCCAAGAGCCCCTCGTAGCGTACCGATAGCGTCGGTTCCAAACGTGCGGCGACGAGACGATCGGGCGAAAGCAGCTTTTTGGCAGCAGCGGCATCCAAGCGCAGATCGAATGTGGAGAACGCTCCGTGCGTTCTCACGTCCGTATCTCCCTCATCAGCCTACGGAGCCCGCTGGGGCTGGGGTCCGCGATGGAGATAGCCTCAACGATGTGGTCCTCCTCAAAGGCCCCGACCCATACATCGACGCCGTCCTCGTCGCTCACCTCGAGATGCGGCGCGCGGGCCGGATCGATACCGAGGCGATTCAATAAGGACTCGATCCGGCCACCGATGGTTTGCGCTACCAAGGGACCGGTGGCGCCGATCGCCAGCACGACGGGATCCTCCGCAGAGAATGCCCGTACGAACCGGCGCACAAACTGGGCAACCGGAGGCCATTGACCCTCGTCATTCACAACACAATAGAAGCGCATGGCAGCGTTAACGGCGCGCGGTCCGGCGGCATCGGTCCTTAGACAGATTGCGGGTAGCGCGACGTAGTCGCGCTCGCGCACGAACCCCCCCATGTTTGCAGAACGCGGATCGTATCCGTGCTCCGGGGTCGGCATCGCATAGCCCCATTTGCGCGCAAATTTCGTCCAGTTCTCCTGCATGCTTTTCGAATAATCCACTTCGTTCGCCACAAACGAGCGGCTCCCGAAGTGATGGATAAAGACGTCGTCACAGACGTAAATCTGGTACCCGGCCGCTCGAATACGAATGCAGAGGTCGTCATCCTCGAAATTGCCCATCCCGAACCGGTCGTCGAAGCCACCAACTTCGTCGATCACTCGACGGTCGATACAGAGGCACAAGCCGATGGCGCGTTCTGTGATGTAGCCGCTCCGATGCCAGCGCTTGTGCCGTTCGCGAGCGTATCGTTGAATGCCGTCGGTGTCTGCGTAGGACGCATCGCCGACGACTTGCGAGCCGGCCACGCGATTGCTGCGAGGGGCGGAGACTCCCAACCCCGGAATTCGCGCGAAGGCATCCAGCAAGCCGTCGAGCCAACCTTCGGTGACGATCACGTCATTGTTGAGCAGGACGATGTAGTCGCCGCGCGCGTGCGCCATACCGACGTTATTCCCGAGACCGTAGCCGAGATTACGCTCGTTGTAGACGACGCGAACGTGCGGATCCTCGATCGACTGTAGATAGGCCACGGCGTCCGGCCGCGAGCCGTTATCGACGACAACGACTTCGTATGGCTCGCTGGTGTATTTTTGGATCGAGTCGAGCGCCAACTTCGTAAACTCCAGCGCATTCCAGCTTAACGTGACGATCGAGATTAATCCGCGAGCCGGTTTCTTTCGATGCTCGAGACGCTGCTCTATGGCCCCGCGGTCGTCCCGCAGGATATCCGATACGGCAAACCCGTAGGCCGCCTCGAAAGAGCTATCGCGGACGGGGCCTCCGAGCGCGGCGATCGGCCGGGATACGCCGCGGGTGCCAAGCTCCAAATCGAGAGCACGCAGCGAGAGGTCGGCCAATGCGCCGTCAAGCGTCGGGAAGCGACCTAGCCGCACGTGCTGCGGTAAACGGTGCAACGCCAGCAGCGTACAACGCGCGTCGACCCCTATAGGTGCGACGTTCGTCCCGATGGGTAACTCCGGCGCATATGTGGCCGCGAGCGCATCGACGCTGCCTTCAACCTGGCTCGAAAGCTCGTCGAGCCACCCGGGGGCGAGCGCGGCACCTCCGTGCACGAACACGATGTAGCGGTGTCCACGCAATTCCATCGCATCGCGAGCAACGTCAACGACATCGTCACCGAAAGCCCACAGGATCCGATGAATGGGCACAGACGAAGCTCGCAACGTACCTTCGAAGGCGGCCCGACCGGCGATGGGCTCAGTTCCGTGAACGACCACCGTGGTAGCGGGAATCGGGAACACATTCCAGATCATCCCTCCACGCGGCTCGCGGGTAACACGCCGCACGAGCCCACGCGACAGGTTCGTCACGCCGGCATCGAACGCGACCTTTCCTCGCCAACGCTCGTCTAAAAGCTCCGTATTCCACGAAGCCTTGCGGAAGCGCTGGACGCCCGACTGCGATTCGTAATGATAGAGCACGGCATCCGGCTCGTACACGACACGAAGGCCGCGAGCGCGGACCTTCAGGCAGTAATCGACATCCTCGTACCCGTTCCAGTAACGTTCGTCCAAACCGCCAAGCTCGCCGTACAGCAGCCGGGGCGTGAGCAAACACGCACCGGTCACGATCTGGAAATCACGCCGAATCAGAACGTCCGGCTCGTCCCGCGGAACCATAAAATTGTGATGGAACGGCGAAATACTCTGGCGGCTCAGAAGGCTCTGCGCAACCACGACGCCGGCGTGTTGAATCGTGTCGTTCGGAAAAATGAGCCGTGCGCCGACCGCTCCGACATTGGGATCCTCTGCCGTAGCCAACATCGCGCGCAACCAGCCGGAAAACGCCTTCGTATCGTTGTTGAGCAGCACGAGATACTCACCGCGCGCGACGCGAGCCGCTTGGTTATTTGCACCGGCGAACCCGGCGTTCACTTCGTTACGGATCATCCTGATCCACGGGTATCCGGCAAGCAGTTCTTGGGTCTCGTCGCTCGAAGCATTGTCGACGACGATGATCTCGCCTTCGCCCGCTCCCTCTAACGTCGGGCGAAGCGTGTCGAGACATTGCCGGGTGAACGCGGCCTTGTTAAAGACCGGGATGATGATGGAGTACTTCACAAATCCGGAATTACGACCGGCTTGCTAACGCGCGCTCGGCGATCGCCGCGGCGTCCGCGTAGCGTTCGGCGCGCATGTAAAAGCCCGCGAGCTCGATGCCGACCCGCGCGGGATCGATTTCGAAAGCGGCGATCAACGATCCCTCGGCGGCCGCCGCGTCCGACATCTTCTCCAATAGCGAGGCGCGGGCCAGGATCGCATCGATTTGTTCCGGCGCCACGGCCAGCAGCCGGTCGAGCGCGGCTTTGGCTTCGCTCGATCGGTCGAGTTCGCGTAGAATGACGGCACGCAACAGTTCCGAACGTTGATAGGCCTCTTCGTGACTGGCATCAACGAACTCAAGGTGCTCGAGCGCCAAATCCTTGTTATCGAGATTCACCGCTGCGATCGCCGCGTTGTAGTGCAAGAGCGCGTCGCTCGGAGCCAACACGATCCCGGCCTGCGCCAGCGTCAATGCATCCGCGAAACGACTCTGCGCGATCGCTTGAAACGAACGGCGCAGAAAGTCGGAGGCGGTTTGCGGTTGCGTCTGCGCTTCTTGCGCGAGCAGCTCCCGGACGGCGCTATCGTCGCCTCGATGACGTAGCGCCGCCTCAAGGGGATTCAAGATATCGGCGCTTCCCGGAGCTCGTTTAGCGGCCGCGCTCAGATAACGCTCGGGCGCCTCCACGGCATTCTTTTGAGCGATTTGGTACCCGGCGACGAGAACCGCGCTCGCAGCGCCGTCGCTCAATCGCTCGTGAGAGGCGGAGATGATCTCCAGCGCGCGCATTCCTTGGCCCGTCTTCAGGAGCGCGTTCACGTAGTCGATGGTGGACATGTCGTCGCGATGCATCTCGTACGCTGCCCGGAGAACCTCGAGCGCTTCGTCGAAGCGCTCCAAGCGCAGGAGCGCGCGGGCAAGATTGATTTGGACGGGCTGAACGTTCGGGGCCGCTGCGTGCGCCTTCTTAAACCACTCGACCGCTTGGCCATCGTCGGACTGCATAACGAACGTCGAACCGATCTCGCACTGCGCCTTCCAAATATAGACTTGGTCGTCGATCACGAACTGTAAATGCGCGTAGGCACCGTCCGCGATCGCCTCGCGATACGCGCCTCGCGCCTCGTCCAGCCGCCCCTGTGCGACCAGGGCCTTGCCCAACTGGAAGTGCGCGTTGGCATAGTGCGGGGCAACCAGCAACGCCTCGCGCGCGACTTGCTCCCCGCGGATCGGGTTACCTAACTTGTCCGTATAGGTTTCGGCCAGAACGGCGTAACCGTTTGGAATGAATCCGCGTCGAGCCGTGCCGTTGCGCCGGAACATCTCCTCCAACGCATCGCGCGCCCGCTCAAAATCCCCCATGAGAAACGCCGTATTGCCCAAATTAAACCAATGAAACGGATCCTCAGGTTCCCGTTCGGCCGCAGCCTGAACGATGTCCAAATTTCGCTGCCCCTTATTGCGCTCGGCAACGACATCTTTGAGATACCCGTGGTGCACGATCGAAATGGGCGCGATCACCGCGTGCAACCCGGTGGGGCTATCGGCACAACTCGGAAACTCGTGAATGAGCCCGCGAAAGCGAATCTCGGCATCGTTTGGAAAGATGCGAATGAGGGCGTGCGACATATCGCCCGTTCCTAAATAGTCATCGGCCTTGTTGAAACAGCGGACCCAAACGGCATCGCGATACGCCGGCGCCGTGCGAAGTTCGGCGAGTGCAGCTTTCGACTCCGGAACCAGCTCCTCGTCCGCGTCGAGAAACAGGATCCAGCGTTTCGTAGCCGGCGCGATCGACTCGTTACGCGCCCACGAGAAGTCGTTCCGCCACTCCCGCTCGATCACGGTGGCCCCAAAACTCTTCGCGATTTCTATGGTCTTGTCCGTAGAACCGGTATCGACCACGATGATTTCGTCGACGGCATCGGCCACGCTGCGCAGGCACTGCGCGAGGAACCGCTCCTCGTTTTTGACGATCATGCACAGGCTGATGCCCGGGGGTTTCTGCTCGTGTCCCGGCGGCGGGGCCGGCAGGCCAAACGGAAGAGCGGCGCTCGACGAAAGCGGCGCTGAGGCTGGGCGTTTAGACGTAACCCGTATCGGCATCTGTTATGTAATCGGCACCAGCGCGCGACGGCGTTAGATAAAAGCGAGGGCCCGCCGAAGCGGGCCCTCGCTCTAGGGCCGACCAGGTCTCGAGCTACCGACTTATCGGAAGAGCGAGAGGACCGATTGAGCGTTGGCATTCGACTGCGAGAGGACCGACGTGCCGACTTGCACGAGGATCTGCAGTCTGGTGAACTGCGTGGTCGCGGCGCCGACGTTGAGGTCGCGGATGTTCGATTCCGAGGCCTGCAGGTTGGTCGCTGCGGTGTTATCGCTGTCCTGATCTTCGTTCAAACGGACCACGACTGCGCCGAGCTTGGCTTGCTGCGAGAGCAGGTTCTGCAAGGCATTGTCGATCTGGCCGATCGCGTCTTCCGCACCCAGCGACGGGTTGTTCGAGGACGAGATCGCGACGTTGATGTTCGAGATGCGAAGCGTCTGCGTGTTGGTCGCTTCGATGCCGACCTGGATCACGTCGCCTTCGTTGGCGCCGGACTGGAAGTTGAACGCCGGGTTCGACGGATTCGTCAGCGCGGCGACGTTCTGCGAGACCTTGATGTACGAGGTCGTGCCGACATCGGCCGTCGAGATAGCGCCGATCGTGATCGACACGTTATCGAAGTCGGACGATATGCTGGTTCCACCGTACAGCGTCGAGGAGACCGAAATGGCACCCGACGAGCTGTTGATGAAGGTCTCTTGCACGGCGATCGAGACGCCGGTGTTGACGACCTGCAGCGAGATGGTACCGTCGACCGTGTTGTAGCTACCGGCCGAATTGTACGCCGATACCGCGTACGCGGATGTGGTATTGAAGTCGGAGCTGGTAGCCGAAACGGTTGCCGCGAGGAAGCCGTAGTTGACGCCGTTCGCCGACGAAACGCCGCCGTTGGTGGCAAGCGCGGTGTTCGACGAAACCGTCAGGAAGGCGGCCTGCTCTGCCTGGAAGCCGGCGTGGCTGCCGTCGAGAAGCGCCTGGCCGTTGAAGTTCGTGTTCTGCGAAATACGGTTGACTTCGAGCAGGAGCTGCGAAACTTCCGTTTGCAGGTTGGCACGATCGTTCTGGCTGTTGATATCCGAAGCCGCTTCGACAGCGAGGCTGCGAACGCGTTGCAGAATGTCGGTGGTCGTGGTGAGCGCACCGAGCGCGACCTGGGCCGCGTTGTTTGCGTTCTGAACGTTCTGCGAAGCTTGGTTGAAGCCGTCGACCTGCGTTTGCAGGTTGGTCGCAATCGCCAGACCCGACGGGTCATCTGCGGCACTGTTGATACGCAGACCGGACGAGAGCTGATTGACGGTGTTTTGCAGTTGTTTCTGGTTGTTATTCAGGTTTAGCTGAACCTGATTGGCCAACAGGTTGTTGGCGATACTCAAACCCTGAGACATTTTTCCTCCATGATGCGCGTAAGGCGCGTTATACAGACTAGTCTAGGAAGGGAACGTCCTGCCCCTTCCATATCAATATCGGCCCGGCAACCCGGCACTTTAGGGTTTATTGGTGATCGTG
The DNA here is from genome assembly GCA_035532835.1 of Candidatus Dormiibacterota bacterium. Taxonomy (NCBI): domain Bacteria; kingdom Bacillati; phylum Candidatus Dormiibacterota; species Candidatus Dormiibacterota bacterium. Next base: position 10,819 of record DATKQG010000008.1, on the reverse strand, counting down.
GGGGTCTTTTTTACGAGGGGAAAGCCGGGCTCTATTGGCGACCGTGGCGGCGGATTGGGGTGCCGCGGGAGCGTCCGCAGCCGAGCGGTTGCTCCGCTGGATTTCCTCGTAAATTTCCGAGCGATGGACGGAGACCTCCCGAGGGGCCTCGATACCCAGCTTGACTTGATCGCGATCGACCGAGACGACGACGATCCGGACGTTGTCCCCGATAATGATCGATTGGTTGACTTTGCGGCTCAGTACGAGCATTCCGACGGCCCTCCGTGGCAGGAGGGGTGTTTCTGCAAGGGGAGGCGCTCCTCCCTTTGCTCGATGGCCTACTGCTCCGAAGGAGCCGCGGCCTCCGGCTCGGCTGGGGTCTTACGGGGGATCGGCTCGCGTACCGAATAGCTGGAATTCTCCAGCATGATCTGCCGCCCGCGACGGGCCCGAAGGTTGACGACGATCGGGGCCATGAGGTTCATCGTCATCTCCTGCGCGTCGGCCGTAGCGACGACCACGCAGAGCATCGCGAAGTCGCCGGCATCGGCGATTTCGAGCGCCGCCACGGCATACGCCGGCAGCTTGGGATCGTAATTCTCAAACACCATCCACGGATCGATGGTCGGCAGCGCGACCGCGACGTCGTCGAGGCTCTGCAACCAGATGTACGTCGATTGCGACTCCAGGTTCAACGCTATCCAGCGATGCAGATTGGGGAACCCCGGGAGACCCCACGGGAACGTGAAGACATCGTTCTGCGTATATGTAAACTCGCCGAACCGCGGGAAGTTCACCGTTACGTGTTCTGTCGATTCCATCAAAGTCGCATCCACCATATGTTCTATCCTACTGGACATAATCGAACAGGGTTTTTTGTTCTAACCGGGTCGTGGTCCCGTACGCGGCCTGCAGAGCCGTTTGGGTCTGCGTGAACTGCGTAGTCACCTTTGCTATATCGGCATCTTCGATGCCCGATTGAACGGCCGTATCGTTGGTGATCGTGGTCGAGGTTGCGCTGGAAAGGCCCTGGACGCGCTGAATCGTGGCGCCGACGTTCGCGCGCGCGTCGAGCAGAACGCTCGTGACCTTATCGATATCCCCGATCTGACGCGAGAGGTTATTGACCAGCGTGGCCGTCGTCTGGAGGCCGAATGCGGTTGTAAAGTTTCCGCTATTGGTCGCGCCGGCGCTCGGCACGTCGGTGACGTTGAACGCCCCGGTCCCGGTCAGTTGTATTTTTTCCGTTTGCGGATTGAACGATGCGGTGACGCCCGTAGCGGCCGTCTGCGCGTTGATCTTCGTTACGACGTTCGCGACCGTATCGCCGGGCAGGAACGTCACCGCGACCCCGCTGGGCGAGTTGCCTCCGGCGATCGATATCGAAACGTTTCCGGTGCTATCGGCGGTAAGCGGCGTTTGCATCAGCGCCGGCGGACCGATGAGTTGTGATACGGTCGTTGCGTTCGAGATCGATTGCCCGGCCAGGTTGATCTGCGAGGAGCTCGCGTCGACGACCTGTTGCTTCTGCAGCGTATTGCGCAGGTTGATCAGGGTCTGGAAAACATCGGGAGAGCCGTCGGCGGAGCCATAGTTGAACGCCTGCCGCATCGTCACCGACGTCGTGAGGGTTTGGCCGTCCGGAAGGGTCTGCGTCTGCGGCACCTCGTTGCCGCCGAACGTCACGGCCGAAATCGGCGAGCCGACGGTTTGCACGGGTAGCGACGTCGGCGCTGCCGTCCCCGCGAAAACGTACTGCCCGGCATACTGCGTGTTCGCAAAGCCGACCGTCTCTTGCAACAGCTGATCGACCTGCGTTGCGATCGCCTGTTCTTGGGCGGGCGTTAGCGTATCGCTCGCACCCTGCACGGCCAGAGACCGCGCGCTCTGAAGTACCCCGGTAACGTTTGCCAACGCACTATCGACGGTGGTCAGCTGCTGCTGGGTGCTCGAGAGATTGTTCCCGACCTGCGTCTGCACCGTAATATCCGTGCGGAACGAGATATCTTCTGCAATTTGAGTCGGATTATCCGATGGATACGTCAACGATTTGCCGCTCGAGAGCTGCTGCGCGTAATTCGCCTGCTCGGCATTGAGCGTGTCGAGCGCGTACGTCTGTTGAGAGAACTCTTGTGATGTCGAAATGCGCATCGGTTAGCCTCCAACCCCAAGGTTGTTGATGATCGTTTGCAGATTTTGATTGAGCACGTTGAGCGTTCGAGCCGCGGCGGCGTACGCGTTCTGGTATTGGATGAGGTTCTGCGTTTCCTCGTCGATATTGATGCCGGAGATGCTCTGACGCTGCTGATTGAGTGAGTTCGCCAGGGTCGTTTGCGTGGTGACGCCCGTATTCGCTCCCTGCGCGTCCAGCCCGAGCTGCGTCACGAAATTGCCGAAGTATTGGCCGAGCGTCTGCGTCTGCGCCGAGGCTACCGAGTACCCCGCGGCGTGGGGCTTGGCCGGCGTGAACGTGATGGATTCGGCTCCGGTCGTGGGACTAATCGAAACGGCCGAGACGGTGACGTTCTCCTGATTCGCCGTGCCCCCGTCGAGGGTGAGCAATTGCCCCACTTGCACGGTATTCGAAAAATACGAGTTCGGAATCGTGACCGTCGTCGCGGTCCCGGCGGTCGCGCCCGCCACGCTGCTGAACTGTAGCGCCGGAGCGCCCACGTTCGTCGAAAACAGTTTGATCATCGCGCTCGCCGCTCCGTTGCTGCTTTGGCCGAAGGCGTTACTCGCGTTCTGCGACTGCCCGTTGATGGCATTGGCGCCGAGCGCTCCGATCAGCGATGCGGCGGGTGTGCCGGCAACGTAGTTCGAGTCGGAGATCGTGAACGACGGTGTAGAACTGTTCGAGCCTTGCTGCGCGCGTAGCGCCAAGCTCTCGTTTGACGGGTCGCGCGTGAAGACGATTCGCTGGCCGGTCGCGTCGAACGAAGCGGTAACGCCCAGTTGCGCCGTATTGAAGTTCGTGATGACGTTATCGACCGAGTTCGCATTCCCAGCCGGCGGCCCGACGGCGGTACTGTAGGCGAACGTCTGCGTCACGCCGTTGACGACCACGCTCAAATTACCGGCGAGCGTTGCGGCCGGCGGGTTGGCGAGCGAGGTGTCTCCGGTAATGTTGGCCGACGTATCGACCGTATTGTTGGCCGAGTTCATTCCGACCACCGCGCTACCGGCCGCGGTGGAGACCAGGACGGTGGGCAATTGGCTCGCATCGGTGATGCCGGCTTTGATGTTCCCGGCGGTAATCGGCAAATTGGCGACGATCGGCTGGAATAGTTGCGTGCCCGGCTGGCCGTTGGAATCGTAAGCCGATTGGCTGATCCGGTCGACCTCGTTGGCAAGCGACGAAGCGAAACTGTTGAGCTGATTGCTGTACGGCGTGAGCTTGTTGTTGTAGAGGTCTTGCAGCCCGGCAAGTTGGCCGCTGCCGAGCGGTATGCCCGGTGCGCTGCCGGCGGCCGGGGGATTGGTCGCGAAGTCGATCTTGAACGTCGATTGGCCGTCGGCGGCCGTGCCGATCACCGGCGGATTGAGATGGTACGCCACCGTATCGTTCACCAGCGCTTGGCCGTTGACCGAAACCAGGACCGACCCGTCGGCCTGCACCGACGTCTGGGTCGACATATAAGTCGAAAGCTTGTCGATGAGGTTGTCGCGCTGATCCTTGTAGGTATTCGGGCTATCGCCGGCCGCCGTCGAAGCTCGGATTTGTCCGTTGAGCGTCGCGATCTGATCGAGAACGCCGTTGACGGTACTCACGATCGCCGCGCCCTGCGTGAGCGTCTGGGATTGCTGCGTTTGGATCGCCGTGGCGGCGCTATTGAGCGAAGAGGCGAGGGCCTGCGCCTGCGTAATCACCCCACGCGCCAGCGTCGGCGTCGATCCCGTGCTCGATTGGGCGACGAGTTGATTGATCGCCGTTTGAAAATTTGCGTACTGCGCGCTGATGCCGGAATTGGGATCGCCCAGGCTCGACTGCACGGCCTGCAGCGCTTGCTGCTCGGTTTGGTAGAAGTTCTGCGACGACGACGCACCGCGATAGAGGTCGGTGTACGACTCGGAGTAGACGCGCTGCACTTGCTGCACCAACACGCCGTCGCCGGACGTCCCTCCGACGTTGGCCGGATAACCGGGAGAGCCCGCAATCGGCGGAGCCGGTGCGAACACGACCTGCTGGCGCGAGGCGCCCGGCGTGTTGACGTTGGCGATGTCGTTAGCCGTGATGTTTTCGGCGTACTGAAAGGCTTCGAGGGACTTGCCCGCGAGCTCGACGCCGAAGAACGTTCCCTGTGGAAAGAAGCTCATGCTTGACTACTCACTAAGACGCTGTTGGTCGGAGGGGGAATGAAGCCGCGTCGTTTATAGGTCTTCGGTTGATCGCTCGCAGCTTGCTGAAGCGCCGCCGTAACCTTGAACAAGCGCTGCAATCCGGCAGCGATGAGCGCCTTGTTATTGTTATTGGTGATCCCAAGGCCGATCGAGCGGGTCGCGAGTTCCGAAAGCCGTTGATTGAGCGAGGGCGAAAGGCGCCGCGGCGCGTACGCGCAGACTTGACGCAGCGTCATCGTCCCAAAACCGCGGACTTGCATGCCGCGCCGCTTACCGGAAGCCGTAATGTAGGCCCTGCGCGCCCCGTCTAGTTCGCGCTCGGTAAGGGTGATGCTCGCGATGTCGTTGTTCACCAGCGACTGCGTCAAGCGCAACGCCGCATCCTCGACCCGTCCGAGCGCATCGGCTTCTTCTTGTAGCGCGCCGGCGAAGCTATCCCAGGAATCGTTCATAGGTCATTCCCTCGATCGACTTGTGCCTTGGATTCGTGCGCGGCATCGCCGAGCACTTGCGAGCGGAGCTGCTGCTCGAGTTGCTGCGCTAGGCCAAAAGCGCCGCTCTTGGCCATAGCCTGTGCGCGTTCGTCGCTGAGCATGCCTTGCCACGTCTGCTCGGACGCGGAATCTTTACCGAAGATGGAATCCTTGGAGACCGTGTCGTTCATCGCGCTCATCAGCATTTGCAGAAAAACGCCCTCGAACTTCGTGGCGGCTTGATGCAGGTTCTTGAGCGCTTGCTGTTGCTCGGGCGTCAGCGCAGCGGCGGGAGCGGTGGGCGCGGAAGGTGCGCCGACCTTATTCACGTCGGTCATCAGATCATCTCCAAGTCGGCCTGCAAGGAGCCGGATTCACGTAGCGCTTGAACGATGGCGATCAGATCGCGGGGCGACACGCCGAGCGCGTTGAGCGCGCGAACGACGGACGCAAGCGTGGCGGCTCCCGCGATGAACGTGAGCTGCTTGCCTTTCTCCGTTGCCGCGATGGTCGAATTACGCTGCAATGCCGTCGTCCCGCCGTTGGTGGTGAACGGATTCGGCTGAACCACCTGATTGTTCGTGGTAATCGTAATGGTCAAGTCGCCGTGCGCGATCGCGCACGGTGCAAGTTTGATGTTGCCGCCGAAGACGATCGTCCCGGTCCGCTCGTTCATGACGACTTTCGCCAACTCGTCCTGACTGACGCTCAGGTTGGAGGCGTCGGCGAGAAATTGCACCGGATTCCCGGCATAGCTGGGAGGCAAGTTGACGTGGATCGTCTCGGCATCGAGCGCGCGCGCCGTGGTCGCTCCGAAGTGGCCGTTGAGCAGTGAGGCGAGGTTCGCCGCGGTCTTGAAATCGGGGGTCGTCAGCACGTAATTAAAGCCGTTGGGCTGGTTCTCGAGCGGCGTGACCATATCTCGCGCGATGACTGCGCCATTGGGGATACGCCCGGCTCCCGTATAGTTTTTGTTGACCGACGAGCCCGAAAAGCCGGCGACGAATCCGCCGACCGATACGGGGCCTTGAGCGGTTGCGTACACGAGATTGTTCGCGCCGCGCAACTCGGTGAGGACCAGCGTTCCGCCCTGGAGACTGGAGGCGTCGCCCATCGCGGAGACATCCACGTCGACGTTATCCCCGGAGTGCGCGAACGGCGGCAGCGTGGCGGTAACGATCACCGCGGCGACGTCGCGCGTGCGCACCGCCTGCTGCGAAACCGACAGGCCGAACGATTGCAGGACGTTCTGAATCGTCTGACTCGTGAAGATCACCGAAGTCGAATCTCCGGTACCCTGCAGGCCAACCACGATCCCGTAGCCGACGAGTTGGTTACCCGTGACGCCTTGTACGTGCGCGATATCTTTCACCAGCACTCGCTGGCCGGTGGTCTGCGCAAAAGCAGGCGTGCCCACCACGGCGATCGCTAGTGCGAGGGCCGTCGTGGAGCGTAGGAACATCCAGAGCTTCGATAATGGCTTCATCGTATCAACCGCTTCTTCTCATCTAAAACAACCAGCTCAAGATCCGCGAGAGCAGGCCTTTGTTCTTCTGGTCGTCGCCCTTGAACGTCGCGTGAACGTCGGCGACCCGCGAACTCAGAATCGCATCGGTATTATCGATATCCTCGGGACGAACGTACCCCGTGATATGAAGGGTCTGTTGACGACCGTTGATGACCACGCCTTGGTCGCCGGCAATTTCGAGCGTGCCGCTGGGCAGCACGTTCGTGACGGTGGCCATCATGGTCGAAACGAAGGAGTCGGCACCGGTGGCGCTTTGGGTCGTCTGGGTCTGGCTGGATCCGCCGATCCCGCTGGTATTCTTGAGCAGCGCGATATTGAAATTTCCGAATCCGCCGGTGGTGTTGATACCCGATGATTTCGCGCTGTTGTAGTTGTTGGTATGCGCGTTGGCGTCGTTGAAATCGAACTGTACGTAGACCAAATCACCGATCTGCTGGGCGCGATGATCGGGCCCCAGTCGCAATGGGTGGCCCGGCCCGGCCGGAGGCGGCGCAGCAACGTAGAGCGTGTCCGCGCTCGCTGCGATCGGAGCCAGAGCGAAGAGGACGAGCATGGCAACCAGCGTACGCATTACTGTGTATCTCCCAAGTTGAGTTCGACACGGTCCGGCCCGACGATGGTTCCGGAGAGCGTTTTATTGGTTTGCGGGTTGAAGACCGAGATCTGGTCGCCGAGCCCGCCGCCGTTGCGAGCGACGACGTCGGCCACGACCGAGACCCCACCATCGTGCACGATGAGGACCACGCTGGCACCGGGCTTCACGATCTGATTGATCTGTGTTGCCTCGATCGCGACCGGCTGACCGGCGCGAAACGCGGAAAGGATCCGCCGTCCGACCAGCACGCGCGTACCGTTGACCTGCTGCCCGTCGAAGGGCACCCGAGCGACGCGCAGGTCGCGGGCGGTGAGCAGCGTTCCGGGGACCAAGTCCCGCGCCGCCACGGCCGTATCGACCCATCGCTGCACGCGATACCCAACGAAGATCGTGCGCACGAAGTGCCCGTTGACATCCAGCTCGATCGGCACGTTGATATACGACGGATTGACGAGCGCGCTTCCGACCACCAGCGAGAGTTTGCCGTTTTGGAGCAACTGATCGGCGACCGTGAAGGCCGGGACGATCGTCGCATCCGAACCGACGCGGATCCCGTGCACGGCGCGATTGGCGAGTGCCGCCAACCGAGTACCGCTGACCCGCTGCGTCCCGGCGATCTGCGCGCGCGCCACGCCGAGCCCGCCCCATATGGGAGCGAGCAACGCGAGGACTGCGAGAACGATCGTCGAGCGCTTCATCATGACATCTTATTGGAACGGCGACATATTGACGGCGGTTGAGAGCATTTGGTCGGCCGCGCCGATCGACTTCGAATTCGCTTCGTACGCGCGTTGCGCGACGATCATGTTGACGATCTCGTTGACGACTTGCACGTTGGAGTTCTCGAGGTAACCGCCTTGGAGGCTCCCGGCACCGTTGAGGCCCGGCTGAGTCACCACCGGCGGTCCGCTGGCGGCCGTCTGCGTGTACAGATTGTTGCCGCCGACCGGCGAGAGCCCGGCGTTATTGACGAACCGCGCCAGCGTAATCTGCCCGAGCTGCTGCGGCTGACTGCTGCCCGGAACCTGCGCGGTAACCGTGCCGTCGGGGCCGATGCCGACCGAGATAGCGTTCTGCGGAATCGTGATTTGCGGTTGCAGAAAATTTCCGTCCGCCGTGACGATCGCGCCGTTGGCATCTTCTTTGAAAGAGCCGTCGCGCGTGTAAGCGGTCGTACCGTCCGGCATCGTCACCTGAAAGAAGCCGTCGCCTTCGACCGCAACGTCCAGCGAATTACCCGTCTGCACGAGCGAGCCTTGCGTAAACTCTTTCTCCGACGAGCCGACCTTCACGCCCAAACCGACTTGCTGCCCGACCGGAACGATGCTCGCACCGATCGGAGAGCCCGGCGCCTGAATCTGCTGATATATCAGATCCTGGAAGTGCGCGAGGTTGCCCTTAAAGCCGGTCGTATCGACGTTGGCTAGGTTGTTGGAGATGGTATCCATGTTGTACTGCTGGGCGACCATGCCGCTAGCCGCAGTATAGAGTGCTCGCATCATATCGGTTTTTACTCCTCGTCGTTACTGCGATTTGCCGACTTGCGTGATCGCAAGGTTGGTCGCGTCGTCTTCGTTCTTGATCACGCGCTCGTTCGCGTCGAACCACCGTTCGGCCGTAATGAGATCGACCATCGATCGCACCACGTTGCCGTTGCTCTTCTCGAGCGTGCCCTGCTGCACGCCGACGGTCGAAGCCGCCGGCCCCGCCTGCCCCGTATCGACGAACTGATTGTCGCCTTGCGGGCGGAGTGCCGCGAGATTGTTAAACTGCACCACAGCAAGTTGATCTATCACGCGCCCTTGCTCCGAAATCGTGCCGTCGCTGGCAATCGCGATCGTGCTCTGGTCGGCTCCGGCGCCCTGCGGTTGCAGGTTGATCGGCCGTCCCTGCGCGTTGAGCACGGAGAGGCCGTCTTGCGTGGTTAGGTTTCCGTTGGCGTCTTGCAAAAACTGTCCGTCGCGCGTATACCGGACGCCTTGCGGCGTCTGCACGGCGAAGAACGCGTTGGGCCCGGCCAGCGCGACGTCGAGCGGATTGCCCGTTCGCTGGAGCGCGCCCTGCGAGAAGTTTTCCGGTGTATCGTACACCTGCGAGCCGGTCCCAAGCTGGCCGATATACGTCGCGCTCGAAACGCCGGGCGTCGCGCGGTTCGGCGTCTGGCCGGGATTGGTCTGAAGATGATAGATGTTGAGCGTGCCCGCGGACGCGATTTGCATCAGCGTCTGCTTGAAGCCGCTCGTATTGACGTTGGCGAGATTATTCGCAACGTTATCGACCATGCTCTGGGCGACGAGCGCTCCGCTCGCTGCCGTGTAGATGCCACGTACCAAAACAAAAACCCCCGCACGAGATCACCGAGTATTCCTGCGGAGCCATCAATCGGTCAGGCTCCGCCGCGGCCCCACCTCGTGCAAAGGTTGTCCAGCCGCGTACATCTTAATAGTCGGCAAAGGGCCCCGGGAGTTTAGTCCGGAGCCCTTTTCCTTAGAACTGCATGCGCCCAATTTCAGTATAGGCGCTCAGAAGCTTATTTCTGATCGCCAGGGTCATCTGCATCGAGAGCGAGGCCTCTTCAACCGCCTTGACCGTCCCCTCCATGTCGTGAGACTGCCCGGTCGCGATCGCCATGGACTTCTGATCGGCCGTCACCTGTTTTGAGTTCACGTCGTCCAGGAGCGACTTGACCGTATCCTTGAACGAGACGCCGCCCGCCCCGGCCGTTGATTGATCGGAAGGCAACGGGATCGACGCCGGCGCCTGCGTCCCGATATCGGGCACAAAGGTCCCGGGCGTCACCGCGCTGATGGCCTTGCTGTAAGCGTTAATGTCCATACGGCTTCAAAAATCTCCGATTAGCTACGCAGCAGTGCGAGATCGGCGGTGCCCATACTCCGCGCCTCTTGAATCGCCGCTACGTTGGCCTCGTAGGCCCGCGACGCAGCCATCATATCAACCATCTCTTTGACGATCTGCACGTTGGGATAATGCACGTACCCACGCGCATCCGCCTCGGGATTGCCGGGATCGAACACCAGGCGATCGGGGCTGGGATCGTTCACGATACCCACCGCCTGAACGCCGTTGACGCTTGGCTTTACTGCGGCATTCGGCGAGAACGGGTCGGCGCCGGCCGGAATCGGCGAACCGTCGGGATTGGTGCCGTTGGACTTCTGAGCGAACACCACCAACTGTCGCTTGAACGCCCCGCCCTGCGGCGTGCGCGTCGTATTCGCATTGGCGATATTGTTGGCGATCACGTCCATCGCGAGCCGCTCCGCGGAGAGCCCGGACGCGCTGATCTCGATCGAGCTATAAAATCCCATTAGGTCGGTTGCTCCTGAATGGCTTCGCGCAGACGCTTGTACTGCGAGGTCAGCAGTTGCGCCATGTCCTGCTCGTATCCCGAATTGACCGAGAGCCGGGCCATCTCTTGATCGATATCGACGTTGCTCTTATCGACCCGCATCTGCGTGCTGGTATCGATCTGCGCCTTCGGATCGAACGGCATCGGCGGCTTACCGTCATTGAGCGAAAACTGCCGGCTGCTATCCGTCTTCAACCCCAGCGTATCGGTAGGCGCGGGCGTGCCCAACGATTCCGCGAGCGCTTCTTTGAACGAGACATCGGAGCGCCGAAAATTCGGCGTGTTCACATTCGCGATATTATTCGCGATCTGGTTCTGCTCGTCGGATGCTCCGGCGATCGCATTTGAAAGCAGATCGACGGGCTGGCCAAAAGAGATGCCGCTAATATCAGCCATCGTTTGTGATATCGGCCCAATCGGCGCGATACTTTACGGCAGCTTCGGCGCTTGGGCGATGGCGGGCTGGGGAGCCGACACCACTATGGCGGGGCCTGTGAAGGAGGAGCGGAGCCAGGATGGCGGGAGCGACGACG
>DATKQG010000007.1 GCA_035532835.1 Candidatus Dormiibacterota bacterium | reverse complement strand
TTTGCGAGCGGATTTCCCCGACGGAGCTTTGATGACGGTGCGTTTTTGCGGCACCGCAAGCACGACCGCGTGCGTTACGACGGGTTTGGGCGGCGGCGGGGGCGGGGGCTTGGGCGTGGGTGTGGGCCGCGTGCCGATGGTGGCCACCTGAACGCGCGAGACCTGCTCTTTGATGGGTGGCGGCGCTCCCGGCAGCAAGCCGGCAAAGATTTCGTGTATCGCGACCGAAACCGCGAACGCGACGGCCATGCGTCGCCCAAAGGAGTCGCCAAATAAAACGCCGAGCCATCCCGACGATGCCCCGGCGTTGCGTTTGGGAGGCCGGTTATTCAGGGTTGACGCCGTACGTTTGGACGTACCACTGCTTGAATTGATCGTACGTCGGATAGTAGCCATATTTATGATAGAACCAATCGCGATAAGCGGATTGGCGGCGCGTGACTTGCTTCTGCTCTTCACGTTTGGCACGGACTTTGTGGTTGTAGTTGGTGACTAAGACGCCCGCCGCGGTCCCCAGCAAAATGAGGTTCCGCACGCTGGCGGCGCCGTTCGCGAGCGCCGGGGCGGCCGAGCCTCCGGCGAGTGCCACCATCAACACGGCCGCAATGATTCGCTGTTTCATAATCGTTCTCTCCCGCATCGTTCGGTTCAAACGGTATAACGTAGAGGCCCACCCCGGCGTTCCTCGAATGCCCGTTCCCCGTGGAACTCGAACGGCATATTCGCGCAATCCCCGATTTTCCGATTCCGGGGATCCTTTTCCGTGACATTACCCCGTTGCTTAAAGATAAGCAAGGTTTTGCCGCGATGATCGACCTCTTCGTCGAACGCTTCAAGGGGCGTCATATCGATTATGTCGTGGGCATCGAAGCCCGTGGATACATGATCGGCGCGCCGCTGGCATACGCGATCGGCGCGGGTTTCGTGCCGGTGCGCAAGCCCGGCAAGCTCCCATACAGTAAGCTCGCCGAGAACTACGCGCTGGAGTACGGCACGAACTCGCTGGAAATCCATGCCGATGCCCTCGACCAAGGCGACCGCGTCCTCGTCGTCGACGATCTGTTGGCAACGGGCGGGACGGCGGCCGCGACCCGGCGCCTGCTCGAACGCCTGGGGGCCCACATCGAAGCCTTCGCGGTCCTGATCGAGCTCGAGGCCCTCAACGGGCGTGCGGCGCTGCCGAATCTCGACGTCGTTTCGTTCATCAAGTACTGATATGCATTTGCACCATATAGCCCGCGCCTTCGCATTGGCGCTCGTCGTCGTTGCCCCATTCGCCGTCGTCGGCCAAGCGAGCGCTCGTCCGCACGCGACGCCCGCCCCTGCGGCTACGGCTCCGCCGCCGGAGATTCCGTCGGTCCACAAGGAAGCTATTCAGCAACTCGTGCGCTGGCAGGCGGGCGATCTCGACCGCTCGTCCTACGACGCGGATTTCAATGCCAAAATCTCCGATGCCATGGTGCAGACCATCTCGACCGCGCTCGGGCAGAAGGGCGCGCTTCAATCGACCGTCTACCTCGGCCCCGTCCAAGTGGAGGGCGCGCCCCCGGGGGTCACCTCGTATCTCTATAAGATGCAATGCGTCAACGGGGTCCTGTACGAGCGCCTGAGCATCGATGCCGACGGCAAAATTGCCGGCGTCCTGTTCCGCGACTCGCTCAAAACTCCGACCGGCGATTAACCGCAGGCTGCAACCCTTCCGCCGCGCGGGCCGATATGGCACAATAGGCGGATATATATGACCATCCAAGAGCTCATCGGCGCGGTTCGGGCCTACGATCCAGATCTGGATCCGCAGTGGCTCACGCGCGTCTATGAGGTGGCCGACCTCGCCCACGAAGGGCAGCGTCGCGCCTCGGGTGAGTCGTACATCGAGCATCCGCTCTCGGTAGCGGGCATTTTGGCCGAGCTCGAGATGGACCGCCAAACGATTGCCGCGGCAATTCTGCACGATGTGGTGGAAGACACCATGATTACCAGCGAGCAGGTCGCCGCCGAATTCGGCGAAGAGATCGCCGCACTCGTCGAGGGCGTGACCAAGCTTACCCGCATCCCCTATCAGTCGAAAGAAGATGCGCAGGTGGAAAACCTGCGTAAGATGTTTATGGCGATGGCGCGCGATATTCGCGTCATCATCATCAAGCTTGCCGACCGCTTGCACAACATGCGCACGCTGTCGAGCCTTCCGCCGGCCAAACAAGTGGCGATCGCTCGTGAAACGCTCGATATTTACGCGCCGATCGCGCATCGGCTCGGCATTTGGAAGATCAAATGGGACATCGAGGACCTGTGCCTGCGGTATCTCGATCCCGAACCGTATCGCGAGATCGTCGAACGCGTCGCCAAAACCCGGCGCGAGCGCGAAGCCGATGTCGAAGAAGCCATTACGCGCCTTCGCGCGGAGTTTGCGTCGATGCACGTCAACGCCGAGATCCAAGGCCGCCCGAAGCATTTTTACTCGATCTACTCGAAGATCAAAAAAGGCCGAGATTTTTCGACGATCTACGATCTGACGGCGATTCGCATCATCGTCGATTCGGTAAAGGATTGCTACGGTGCGCTCGGCGCAGTGCACTCGATGTGGACCCCGCTGCCGGGACGCTTCAAAGACTACATCGCGATGCCCAAGCCCAACATGTACCAGTCGCTGCACACGACGGTGGTGGGGCCGCAAGGCGAACCGCTCGAAATTCAGATTCGCACCTGGGAGATGCACCGCACCAGCGAGTACGGCATCGCCGCGCATTGGCGCTATAAAGAAGGCGGCGGCAAGGGCGACCAATTCGAGAATAAGCTCTCCTGGCTGCGCGCGTTGCTCGAATGGCAAAAGGACATGCGCGATTCGCGCGTGTTCATGGAGAATCTCAAGCTCGATCTGTTCGATTCGCAGGTGTTCGTTTTCTCGCCGCGCGGCGACGTGTACTCGATGCCCGCCGGTGGGAATCCGCTCGATTTCGCGTACGCGGTGCATACGGACGTCGGCAATCATTGCGTTGGGGCGAAGGTGAACGGGCGCATCGTTCCGCTCGACTCGCAATTGAGCAACGGCGACATCTGCGAGATTCTGGTTAACAAATCGAACGCGCGCCCATCGCTCGACTGGCTTTCGATCGTTAAAACGTCCGGCGCTAAGCATAAGATCAAGCAGTGGTTCCGCAAGGAGCGACGCGAGGAAAACGTCTTGGCCGGCCAGGAGTCGCTCGAGCAAGAGTTGGCGCGCGCGCACCTGCGCATCGATCTAGCGCGGGGCGAATTGATCGATACGATCGCGCAGCGCATGAGCTATCCTACCGCCACCGATCTTTACGCCGCGATCGGCTTCGGCGATGCCTCGGCTCAGGCCGTCGCCAACCGCATCCGCGACGAGATCAAGAGCGACAACGTCGTCGATCTCTCGAAGGTCGTATCGAAGGCTCCGCCGCGCAAGAGCGCGCGCAAATCGAGCGGCGTGCGCATCGCGGGCGTCGACGACGTGCTGGTACGGCTCTCGAAGTGCTGTTCGCCGGTGCCGGGCGACCCGATTATCGGCTACGTCACGATCGGCCGGGGCGTTAGCGTGCATCGGGCGGACTGCCCGAACGTGGCCTACATGAATGCTACGCCGGAGCGCATTCTGCAGGCGCAATGGGTGGCCGACGCCGACCAGACCCATGCGGTCGATATCGAGGTTGAAGCCGTTGACCGCTCCCAGCTGTTACAGGATATCATGGCAGTATTTGCGGAGCTTAAAACGCAGGTGAGTTCGGTAACGGCGCGGGTGCGCCGCGATACCTCGGCGGTGACCAGCCTCACCGTGCAGATTCGCGATCTCGACCACTTGCACAAGATTCTCACCAAACTCGGCGCGCTCAAGAACGTACGGCGCGTCTATCGCGTGACCAAGCGCGAGAAGAGCGCGGGCGCATAGCCTCTTGACGCTCGAACAAGCCATCCTTCCCGCCGCCGCGGCATTTATCGGCGGCGCAATCAACAGCGTGGCCGGAGGCGGGAGTTTTCTCACCTTCCCGGCGCTGATTTTTGCCGGCGTCCCGCCCATCCCGGCGAACGCTACGAACAACGCGGCCATGTGGGTGGGTACCATCGGCGGCGCTCGCGGCTATTGGAGCGACGTGCGCGAGCACAAGCGCCTGCTCATCTCGGTTGCGAGCGTGAGCAGCGTCGGCGCGCTGTTGGGTGCCATATTGCTATTGCGTACGCCGGCCGTTACGTTCGCCCACTTGATCCCCTGGTTGCTGCTGTTCGCTACGACCGTGTTTGCGCTGAGCCCGCTCCTCACCCGGCACGCGCCGGATGGCATTCCCAGCCACTCGCCGTGGCAGATCGTACTGCAATTCTGCGTCTCGGTGTACGGCGGCTATTTCGGGGCGGGCATGGGCATCTTAATGCTCGCGATTCTAACCTTTACCGGTCTGCCGAGTTTCAATGCGACCAACGGCATGAAGAACGTGCTCTCGGTCGTCATCAACGGCATGGCGCTCATTCCATTTCTGTTCGCGCGCATCATCGACTGGCGATTTGCGTTGCCGATGGCCGTCATCGCGCTATTGGGCGGCTATTTTGGAGCGAAATTCTTTCGTCGCGTTCCGCCGTTACTCGCGCGTACGATCGTCATCAGCATCGGCGTCGCCATGACGATCGCCTTTTTCCTGCGCCACTAAACCTCTGCAATGGCTGCGTCGGGCGCGGCGCTCTTTCGGCCGCCCATCGTGGCGTGGAAGCCGCCCATCCGTGGCTCGAGGTGCCGCGCGACCCACAGATAGAGCGTCGGCACGACGATGAGCGAGAGCGTCGTGGAGACCAGCAGGCCGCCTATCACCACGGTCCCGAGCGGCGCTTGCGTCTGGCTCCCGGCCTCGATGCCGATCGCGATCGGAAGCATGCCGCCGATGGAGGCGAGGGTCGTCATGAGAATGGGCCGCAATCGCAGCGGCGCCGCATGAAGCACGGCCTCGCGGGCGGAGTAGCCGCGCTCGCGCAATTGATTGGTGAATTCCACCACCAGAATCGCGTTCTTCACCACGATACCCACGAGCATGAGCACGCCGATGAATGCGGTGAGGCCGAAGGCACGATGCGTGAGGAAGAGCGAGAGCACGACCCCGGTGCTCGCCAGCGGCACTGCGACCATGATGACCAGCGGATGCAGAATCGATTCAAACTGGGATGCGAGCAACATATAGACGAGGATGATCGCGAGCAGCACGATGAGGCCCAGGCTGGAGAACGTATCGCTTTGCTGCGTCACCGCCTGGCCGTACTGCCAATGATAGCCCGCCGGGAGCGCGATGCCGTCCATGATCTTCGTTGCTTGCGTCACGGCCGCGCCGAGCGGGATCGAACTCAAGCCGGCATTGATATCGATTTCGCGCAGCTTATCCTGGCGCGAAATTTCCGAAGGCCCTTGCCCGAAGGTGATGTTCGCAATTTCGCCGAGCGGAAGCACGGCGAGCGATTGCGTGCTGGCGCTGCCCGCATTGGTCGCGGGAGCGGCGCTCGTGGCGATGGCTGCCGTAGCGTTGCCGTTCGCTGCAGTTGCCAGCGGCACGTTCAGGTTCTCGATTGCCTGTAGCGAGCGGCGCTGATCGGGCGGGAGTTGCACGATGATGGGGTACTGCGTACCGTTGATCTGCATGTACGATGCGATCGTTCCGGCCGTGGCGGTATCGATGATGTTCGAGGCCGTCTGCGTGGAGATGCCCAACTGCGCCGCTTTAGCACGATCGACCGCGATATCCACCTCGGGCTGCGAAACGTTGATGTTGGTGTTGGGCGCCTGGATGCCCTGAATCTGCGCGAGCTTCGGAATAACCTTGAACTGCGCGAGGTTGTAGAGCGTGGTGATATCGGGGCCGTAGATTTGGATCTGCAGCGCGTCTTGGCCGCGCGCGATCGTATTCTGCACGATATCGATGGTGCGTCCGAACGCGCGCAGCCCGGGTATCGGTTTGCCGGCGATCTTGCGGAAGGCATCGATGGCGGCACGCGAAATGCGCGGGCCGCCCCTGCGCAGCGCGTATTGGCCGGTGAGAGCGCTTTGCCACTGCGCGACGAAGCGCGCGGACTCATCGCCCGAGACGCTGGGCTTCATGGTGACCGAGAGATTCGATTGGTTGGTAACGGCGGTGCCCGTGCCGATAAAACCGGCGGTGCCGACCTGCGCGCCGACGTTGAGCACGCGCTTATCCTTGAGCATGCGCTGCTCGATATCTTCGGTGACGGCGTTGGTGACGTTCAGTGCCGTACCGGTCGGCATCTGCATGTTAAAACGCACGAACCGCGAGTTGGACGCCGGGAAAATCTCGGTCTGCACGGCACCGAGCTTGACGACGATCATCGTTAGGATAAAGATACCGCCGGCGATCGCGACCACCAGCCCGGGCCGGTCGACGGCGCGGGTCAACACGCGGGTATACCAGCTCGCAAACCGTTCGTACGTGCGGTCGAAAGCGGCGGAGAAGCGCGCGTAGGGGCCTTTGGGCGCGCCGTTCGTGCCGGCGCCTTCCGCGTGCACCGCGAGAGCCTTGTTGCGAATGATGATCGACGAAAGCATGGGGACCGTCGTCAGGGCGACGGTGAGCGAAATGGCGACCGCGACCATCACCATCACGGCGAACGGCGTAAAGATGAGGCCTTGCAGACCCGGGATCAACACCAGCGGAACGAACACCGTAATGACGGTGATCGACGAGGCGAGCACCGCGGAAAAAATCTCCGAGGTCGCGCTCTCGGCGGCGTCGCGCGGATTCTTTCCCAGCCCGATATGCCGGTAAATGTTTTCGATGACGACGATGGCGTCGTCGACAATGAGGCCGACGGCGAGTGCCAGCCCTCCCAGCGTCATGATGTTGAGCGAATAGCCGAAGATGTATGCCGCAAAGAGCGTGCCGAGCACCGAGATGGGCAGCGAGATCGCCACGATCAGCGTGGTGCGCCACGAGTGCAAAAAGAGCAGGATGATGATGATCGCGAGGATCGCACCGTACACGGCGGTATGCTCGAGTGCCTGGATAGCCTCGGTAATAAAGCTTTCTTGGTCGAAGACGACGCCGATCTTCATGCCGGGATAGCGGGCGCTGATGGTGTTGATTTTCTTGTACACGCCGATGGCGGTGGCGACGATGTTGGCATTGGGCTGCGCGTTGACGAGCAGGCCGATCGCCGGTTTGCCGTCGTAGCGCTGATAGCTGCGCTGCTCGCTGATGGAGTCGGTAACGCTCGCGACATCCTTGATGCGGATCGCGGAGCCGTTCTTCGTCGCAAGGACCAGGTTGCCGACTTGTTGTGCCGATTGGAGGAGCGCGTTGCTGCGCACCTGGTACTCGTTGGGGCCGACTTGAATGATGCCGGCCGGCAGGTTGAGGTTCTCTTGCTGGATGCGCGCGGTGACTTGTTCGAGCGTGATGCCGTCGCCGGCGAGCGCTCCCGAATCCGGCTGCACCATGATCGCGCGCTGTTCGTCGTTCGTAACCGTTACTGCCGCGACGCCGTCGACCGATGCGAATTCATCCGAGAGCTGGTTGGTGAACAGGTCGCCCAGAGCGCGCAGCGTCATGTTCGGATCGGTGATGAACATACGCACGACCGGCAGCGCATTGGAATCGTATTTGGCGATCTGCGGCTGCTGCAGGTTCGGATCGTTCGGTAACTGGCTGCGGATGCGATCGACCTGCTCTTGCACGTCGACGGCCGCCGTGTCGATATTGGTGCCGAAGTAGAACTGGGCGGTGACGCGCGTCTGCCCTTCGGAGGAATTGGAGTTGATCTGCTGGATCCCGTTGACGCGGCTCACCGCGTTTTCGATCGGGCGGGTGACCAGGGATTCCATCTGCTCGGGGCCGACGTTGGGGTAGGTGACCGAGACGGTGACCACCGGCTGGGTAAAGTTCGGCAACAGGGCGATCGGCAGCCGCGGA
>DATKQG010000006.1 GCA_035532835.1 Candidatus Dormiibacterota bacterium | reverse complement strand
CATGGCCGTCAGCAATGCGATTCTGCTCTTGGACCTCGTCATCCGGAAACGAAAGGAAGGCCTCTCCCGGCGAGATGCGATTCTCTATGCGGGGCCGGTACGTTTGCGGCCGATCCTGATGACGACCATCGTGAGCCTGATCGTGCTGATACCGGTAGCGTTCTTCCCGAAAACCGGGATCGACGCATATTCGCCGCTAGCGACGGTCATCATCGGTGGGCTATCCATTTCGACGGTGCTGACGCTTTTCGTGGTTCCGGTACTGCACGACGCGTTCGACGATCTCCCGGCCTGGTGGCGCCGCGTCACGCGACGAGGCCCTTCGAGCGAACATTCGGAGACCGCAGATGTTTAGACACACCATCGCCATCTTGCTACTTCTTGCGATACCGCTCGCCGCAGTGGCGCAAACGCCTTCATCGCTGACGTTGGCTGCGGCAGTCGCGCGCGCGCGATCGGAGAGTTTCGAAGTTCGTCTATCGCAGGCTGACGAGGCCGCTGCGACTGCACGGGTGCTGGCCGCACGTGCGCAGTTGCTCCCGCAACTCGGGATTTCAGGAACGGTCACGAACGGCGGCGTCGCGCAACTCGGGATGCCGGTCGCTCAACAGACGTACCTCTTGGCAAATGCATCGGTTCCATTGTTCGACCCATCCGATGCCGCATCGGTACGAGCGGCGCGGGCCGGAGCGAGCGCGAGCGGCTTTGACGCTCTCCGAGCGCGCAACGACGCCGGATATCTAGCTGCGGAAGCCTACGAGCGCGCGTTGCTCGCCCGTGCGGTTGTCGCCTCGCGTATCGTTACGGTGAACTACCAGCAACGCAGAGTTTCCGACATCACCGTTCGGATACGGGTCGGCAGCGTTCCAAGGTACGAAGGGTCGCAGGCGCAGGCTGCGCTCGCGGGTGCGATGCAGACGCTGGAAGACGCTAACGCCGACCGCGACGAGGCCATCGACGATCTCGAAGTCATTCTCGATATGCCGATTGCCGCATCGCTTGCGCTTTCAAATGCACTCGAACCGCTCCCGCTCGCAGGGAACTTGGCGGACTTTCAGCGACGTGCCGCTGAAAAGCGTCCGAGCGTATTGGCAGCGCAGCAACGGCTGCTCGCCGCCGACGCGCAGCTTGCGTCTACGCTCGATCGCTATCTTCCGAACGTCGTCGGCGCGGCTCAATCGTACGCAGGCAGATCCAACCCCGACCTCGGCGCGCGCGGCTATCAACTAGGTATTACGGCGACCCTGCCGGTCTACGAGGGCGGCGCCCGCAAAGCAGCGTCGCTTCAGGCACGGACCGACGTGGAGCGCGCGCGCGTCGCCCTGGATCAGGCCCGGCGCTCCGCGGAACGTGACGTTGCTAATGCGTGGTACGAATATGCGGCTGCGCGACGCAATCTCGACCTCGCACATACCCAAGCACGCGCTACCGGTATCGAGCTTCGCATAACGATGCTGCGCGAGCGGACGGGCAAAGGCATCGCGCTCGAAACGCTTGCCGCGCTCAATGACGATGCGACGGCGCGTGAAAATGTGTTGCGCGCGACGGCTCGTCTGAACGATGCCGTCATCGGCCTTCATCGCGCCGCAGGCGATTCGAGCCCGATAAACCCTTAACCGCCACTTTTCTTTCGGAGGAACATACCACCATGAAACACGGCTTCGCACTCGTCGCGCTCGTGCTACTCGCCGCCTGCGGTGCTAAAACTGCTGCGCCGCTCACCGTAACGCCGATCTTCTCGCCAAACCCGCCGCAACAAGGTAGCGAAGCCATCATCGTTACCCTCAAGGACGCAGACGGAAAGCCGGTCACTGGTGCGTCTGTTACCATCTCAAGCTCGATGCCCAGCATGTCGATGGCGGGCCCGAGCGCCGTAGCCAAGGACAACGGCGATGGAACCTACACCGCGCATATCGCGCTGCAATATCCCACGACGTGGACGTTCCACATCAGCGCGTCTGCAAACGGCAACACGGCCGCAACCGACGTGAAGCAAGTCGTTCGTTAGATCGCCTACCCCGCGCGGTTGCGTGCGATGATCTCTTCGAACTCCGCCGGTTTCGCAGGCAAACCTTCGAAAAGTCCGCGGATAAAGCGATCCCGATCGGGCTCTTGCAGCACGCTGTTGAAGCGCCGCTCGAAGCCGACGGTAGAGGAGGGTTTTCCACTCATCGCACGACCACACGGGCTGCCCGAGATGTGGGCGGGATAGACTTCCACGTAATCCGGCAGCGCGAGGATCTTCCCGTGCAGCGAGTCGTAGAGCTGCCCGGCGGCATCGGCACCTCCGAAATCCGGCCGTCCGACATCGCCGACGAACAGCGAGTCGCCGGTGAGGACCATCCACGGTTCCTCGGCGCGAGAGCGATCCGTCACAAGCAAGGAGATGCTCTCAGGCGTATGTCCCGGAGTGTGCAGTATCCGCACGACCACGTTGCCGAGCGAAATTTCCGAGTTCTCCTCGACGGGCGTGTACGGATAGCCGACCTCGGCGCTTCCATGCAAGTATATCGGCGCGCCCGTAAGCGCCGCAAGGGCCCGTTCGCCGGAGCGGTGATCCGCGTGAACGTGCGTGGAGATAATCGCTTCGATACGCATATCGTAACGCTCGGCGAGTTCCATATATTGACCGACCTCAAACTGAGGATCGACGACCGCAGCGCGGCCTTGGCCTCCTCAACCAAAAAAATATGAGGCGCAGCCCGTTTCGGCTTTTAACAATTGACGGAAAATCATTGGAGTACTCCTGCGGCGGGTGTCGTACGAGGGTGCGTCTCTCGCATCCACCACGCAGCCAAGGCGGCGGAAACGAAGAGCACGATCGCAAGGGTGAAAAAACTCGCTTTGCTATTGAGACGGCTCGCAACCAAACCGATGACGATACCACCGATGGCGTACCCTCCGTCTCTCCAGAGCCGGTAGACGCCGAGCGATGCGCCGCGCCGCATGGGGGGCGTTACATCGCTTACCGCGGCCAGGAGCACCGGATAGAGCAGCGCGGTGCCGATACCCATCGTGATTCCGGCGGAGAACCATGCAGCCAACGTGTGTGCCGTCGCCGCAAGGCCGAGCCCGATCGCATCGAGCATGAGTCCGGCGACGATCGGTTTTTTTCGGCCGATGCGATCGGAGAGCGCGCCGGTGCCGAGTTGCGCGACGCCCCACACCAGCGCGTACAGGCCGGCAACCGCACCGATCGTCGCAACGCGAAAGCCCTGCGCGGCCATTGCCAGCGGCACGAGCACCCAAACGGCGGTATCGCTGAATTTATTGAGTGCGCCCGCCTGACAACAGGCGCGCAACGTGGCGTTTCTCCACGTAACATCCGCGAACACGCTGCCGATGCCCGGCGAGCCGGTTTGTGCGGGTCGATCGGCTTGCCGGTGTTCGAGCTGCGCGAACGGCCGCGTTTCGCGAATGAAGAGGGCGATCGACAGGCCGGCAATCGCAACGAGGCCCGCAAACACAAAAGGTACGGGGCGCAGCCCGTATGAAGCCGCCATCATCCCGGTCGCGGCGCTCGCGATCGCCACGCCGGCGTAGCCGGAAAATTCATTGATGCCTAAGGCCAGGCCGCGCTGCTTCCCGCCGACGAGATCGATTTTACTCGTCACGGTCATCGACCACGCGAAGCCTTGATTGGCGCCCAGCAGCAGGTTCGCGACGACGACCCACGCCCAGGATGGGGCCCAGAGCAGCAGCCACGGCACCGGCAAACCAAGGCACCAGCCGAGCAATAAGATGCGACGACGGCCGATGCGATCGGCTAAATGGCCTCCGACAAGATTGAGTGGGCCTTTGACGACGCCGAATGCGACGACGAACGTCAGCAGCACGATCATCGAGGAGACACCGAAACTCTGCACGCCCAAAAGCGGCACGACGGTTCGCTCGCTGCCGATCAACATGCCGACAAACACGTTATCGAGCGCAAGCAGCGCGAACTGCGCGGCATTCGCACGCAGGCCGAGACGAATCGGAGCGTTCACGAATCGCCCACGGCGACCGCGAATCCGAGCCGGCGCCATTCCGGAACGCCCAGTTCCAAACGGTGTGCGGTAAAGCCGTGCTCGCGGAATGCGGCGACGGCCTCGTCGGCAAACGTGCAGAACGGGCCGCGGCAATACACGACAATCGTGCGCGTGGGGTCGAGCGCGGCGAGGAACGTGTCGTCGATGCGGCCGGGCGGCAACGACGTCGCGCCGGGAAGATGGCCGGAGCGAAACTCTTCGCTCGGCCGCGCGTCGAAGAGCGCGACTTCACCGCGATCGATGCGCTGGATCAGCGCCGCGACGTCGTCAACCACGGGATTGCGATCGGCGACGCGACCGGCCACCAGATCGCGAACCTCTCCAAAGCGCGCAACGGCAAAATCCCGAACGTCCTGCCACAGCCGGACCGATTCGTCGCCGGCCACGCGATAGAACACAAACTGCTGCGAACGGCGCGACTCCACCAAATGGGCGGCCAGCAGCTGTCGGAGATGCTGCGATGCATTCGCGACCGAAAGCCCCGCATCAGCCGCTAGGTCTTCGACGCTACGCTCTTCGCGCTGGGCCAGAAGATCGAGCAACTCCAGCCGATGGGGGTTGGCCAGAGCTGCGGAGACCCGGGCAAACTGCCCATAGAAGCGGTCTTTCGCCTCCCGCTTATTCAATAACTTCATTGAATGTCATAATACGGTGGAGAGGTGCCCCCGTCAAGGCTGCAGCGAGTCAGCCGGCGGCTCCCTGGGTAGGACTACGACCTTGAGGAACGAGCACGATTTTCGCCTAGTCCGGCTCGATGAGGTTACATTCGATAGTTCGGACGAGCTGGCCGCCATGTATAAACTGAGCCCGTGCGTATGGCAAGAGCCCGGCCGATTTGAACTGCTGCTTCGCGTTGTGAATCGTTCGGAGATCGCCGCCGAAAAAATTGCGCGCATCCATCACGGGTCGTCTATCGATGGATTGCGTTTCACGCTCGGCGACACCCCGGTAATCGCTCCCGGACCGGACGTGCCCGGCTCTTACGACAGCGGAGGCTGCGAAGATCCGACGGTCGCTCTCGATCGAGGCACATACTATGTCTATTACAGCGGTTGGAACGAGCATCTCAAGCGCGGCGAGCTCCTACTTGCGACTGGGCCCGATCCCGATCATCTCGCAAAAAGCGGCATAGCTCTTGGTTCGACCGAGCAAATCTCTAATCCAAAGGAAGCCACGATTACGCAAGCCTCCGACGGTACGTGGCGGCTCTTTTTTGAATACGCACGAGATAATAGATCGAGAATCGGCATCGCACGCTCCTCGCACATCATGGGTCCTTGGGAGATTCTGCCGCCACTCTTCGAGGCTCGCTCCTCAACGTGGGATTCGTGGCACCTAAGTACCGGACCGATCTTGAATACGGACGCCGAATCACCAATCATGTTTTACAACGGAGCGACTGCGAGCGCGCAGTGGCGCATCGGCTGGGTCGTGTTTGATGCGCCTTTCACCCGCGTTTTGAGCAGGTCGGACGAGCCTCTTGTGATGCCTGCAGTGCGGCGCAATTCTGACGATTCAGATATTGCGTTCGCCGCTTCCGCCGTCGAGATCGACGGCACCATCTACCTCTATTATTCCGTGGCCGACCAGTACGTAACCCGGGCGACCATTCACAGACGCTGAAAATCGGCACGCTCTCGCGAGGCACGCAGAGGCCCCGCGCCTAAGGACCACCGATGATCGCGCTGCTGATCGTGTTCATCGCCGTCATCGTGCTGGTTGCCATTGCGAACCGCATCAACATGGCGTATCCGATCGTGCTCGTCCTGGGTGGAATGGCGCTCGGGTATATCCCGCACATCCCCACGATGCAGCTTCAGCCCGATCTCGTCCTGGTCGTGTTTCTCCCGCCGCTGCTATACTGGGAGTCGGTTACTGCGCCGACCAGCGAGTTTCGCTCGGGCGCGTTGGGGATATTTCAATTAGCGTTCGGCCTCGTGATCGCGACGACGCTCGCGGTTGCCGCCGTGGCGCACGCGGTCGTTCCCGGAATGCCGTGGGCGGTCGCGCTCGTGCTCGGAGCGATCGTTTCGTCGACCGATGAAGTGGCGTTTTCGGCGATCGCCGACCGTCTCAACGTCCCGCGGCACGTGATCGGACTGATCGAGGGCGAGAGCCTGATCAACGACGCAACGTCACTCATTCTCTACGGCGTCGCGATCGCCGCCCTGGTTGGCGCAACGTTCTCGCTCGCGCACGCCGCCGGTGCGCTCGCGCTTTCCGTAACGGAAGCGATCGCGATAGGGCTAGCGGCGGGCGGCTTCGCCGTGCTTGCGTGGCGTAGCATCAAGGACGACACGCTGCAAGGCGCTATTTCGGTCGTCATCCCGTTCGTCGCCTATCTCCCGGCGTACTACATCGGCGCATCCGGTGTGTTGTCAACGGTCGTAGCGGGACTCTTCGTGAATCGCTACACGCCCACGGTACTGCTACCGCGATCCCGCGAACTCGTTACCGGGTTCTGGGTTACGATCGTCTTTCTGCTCAATGCATTCATCTTCGTCGAAGTCGGCATCCGGTTCCACAGTATCGTCGTCGGCTTAGTGCGCTATCCGCTCGCGCACTTGCTGTGGTATGGACTTGCCGTTTCGCTCGCGTGTATCGCAGTACGTCTGGCGTGGACGTTCGGGCAAGCGTTCCTTCCGTTTACGTTGCAAGCCGTCGTGCGTCGCCCGCCGGCGCCCGGGAGGGATGCCGCCCACGCGCACGGCGAGCGCGATTGGTCGCACGTGAGCGTCGTCGCGTGGACGGGCATGCGCGGCGGCGTATCGTTAGCGGCGGCGATTGCCATTCCGCTGAGTACGTCGGTGGGGCCGTTCCCCGAGCGCGACCTCGTGATCTTCATTACCTTCTGCGTGCTGCTCGCGACGCTGGTTGGGCAGGGAGGGACGCTCCCTTACGTGATCCGGGCTCTTCGTGTAAAAGATGACGGCGCGAACGAACAAGAAGAGCGGCGGGCACTAGCGGCAACGGCGAAGGCCGCACTCAAACAGATCGACGCATTGCAGCGCGAAGGCACCGTCCCCGTCGCCATGCTCGACGCGCTCCGCGTTCGTTTTCGCGCTCGTTGGGCCGAGTTCGGATCCGACGAAGACACGGGCAAGGCCGCACGGACGACGGCGCTCTATCGCAAAACGGAGTGCGATCTGCTTGAGACGGAACGCAAAGCGCTCGTCGCACTTCGCAACGACGGAAAGATCGACAACACGGTCATGCGCCGCATCCAGCGCCTGCTGGACCTCGAAGTCACCAGCATTCAACTACTCGGCACAACGGGCCAATCATCGCTGGATGATTGACGTACAGCCGAGGATCAGGAGAGAGTGGGATTCGAACCCACGGAACCCGCGAAGGTTCAGCGGTTTTCAAGACCGCCGCATTCAACCGCTCTGCCATCTCTCCAGGTGCCGGGTCCGGGTCGTGGGATTGCGCGCGACCTTGAGGTCGCCCTTCCGCGACAG
The DNA here is from genome assembly GCA_035532835.1 of Candidatus Dormiibacterota bacterium. Classification (NCBI taxonomy): domain Bacteria; kingdom Bacillati; phylum Candidatus Dormiibacterota; species Candidatus Dormiibacterota bacterium. The sequence goes on along the minus strand of DATKQG010000006.1, from coordinate 143 downwards.
TACCGCCGGGCACGATGAACCGGGCGCCCGGCGTCGAACGAATCGCTGCCTGGAGTGCTGGAAGGCAACCACGGAGGAGAGCTTTCATGGGGCTTGAGGCGGCCGCGACGGGCGTGCTCCGTTATCGGAGGCCGTGGTATTGG
>DATKQG010000005.1 GCA_035532835.1 Candidatus Dormiibacterota bacterium | reverse complement strand
TGGATCGACGGGCACCTCGACGCGCTCTTTGCCGACGAGCCCGCGCTCAAGGTCGCCCGCATGTCGGTAAGCCGCCGCGACGGCAACGTCTCGATCCTCAACTTCCATTACATGATCGCGCAGAGCGACGGCGTGCGCACGTTTACCGAGATGCATCGCGTGACGCTCTTCACCCCGCAGGAATACGAACGGGCATTCGCACGAGCGGGCTTCGCGCTCGAGTACGACGAGCGGGGCCTCGGGAGCGGACGCGGCCTCTATATCGGCACACTGCCGGGCGGCTAACGCGACCTTTGTCTCGGCCGTAACAGGGAGTAGGCGATTAAGCGCATATTGAGGAGCCGTAATGCTGCTACAACGTGTAAAGCCGCTCGAGCGTATATTGGCCGAGGGCACCGACGACTCCCAATCGCACAAGCTCAAGAAGACGCTGGGCGCGGGCTCGCTGATGGCCATGGGCATCGGCGCGATCATCGGCACCGGCATCTTCGTCCTCACGGGCGTCGCCGCCGCGACCCGCTCCGGCCCGTCGCTGACGATCTCGTTCATCGTCGCCGGCATCGTGAGCGCGTTCGCCGCCCTCTGTTACTCGGAGGTGGCCAGCCGTATCCCGATCGCCGGCAGCGCCTACACCTTCGCGTATGCCTCGCTCGGTGAATTCGTCGCTTGGATCATCGGCTGGGACCTCGTCCTAGAATACGCGCTTGGGGCCGCCACGGTCAGCATCGGGTGGTCCGGCTACTTCACGACGTTTATCAAGAATGTTTTCCACTGGCATATCCCGCAAGCGTTACAGCATAACTATTGGGATTTAGGCCCTAGCGGGCAGCCGATTCACGGCATCATGAATCTCCCGGCTTTCTGCATCATCTTATTGATCGGTGCCCTGCTCTATCGCGGAACGCGCGAATCGGCGGTAGTGAACAACGTCATCGTCATCCTGAAAGTCTCCGTCGTCCTCTTCTTCATCGTGCTCGGTTACGGGCACGTCAACACCGGCAACTGGGTCCCGTACTTCCCGTTCGGCATCACCGGCATGCTCGGCGGCGCGGCATTCATCTTCTTCGCCTACATCGGCTTCGACGCGGTCTCGACTGCGGCTGAAGAAACAAAAAATCCCAAGCGCGATCTCCCGATCGGCATTCTGGGGAGCCTTGCCGTCTGCACCGTCCTCTACATCATCGTCGTCGCGATTCTTACCGGCATGGTGCCGTACACGCAACTCAACGTTCCCCAGCCTGTCGCCTTCGCGATGGATCATGTTGGACTAGGATGGGCTAGCGCCATCATTTCACTAGGAGCGCTAGCGGGACTAACGACTGTGCTTCTGGTCATGATGTTTGGACAGACGCGCGTCTTCTTCGCGATGTCGCGCGATGGGTTGCTCCCGCCAATTTTCTCAAAGATCCACCCCAAGTTCCGCACGCCGGGCGTCTCGACGATCCTCTTTACCATCTTCATCGCGTTGATCGCCGCATTCACGCCGATCGACGTCGTCGGATCGCTCACCAGCATGGGCACCCTTGCCGCATTCATTCTGGTTTCGATCGCACTGCCGATCTTGCGCAAGCGGTATCCGGGAACAGATGGTTTCTCGGTTCCGTTCGGCCCCTATCTTATCCCGATTCTCTCGGCGGTAACGGCGTTCGGCCTGATCGTTTCCTTCGCGTTTGGCAGCCCGAGACTTTTCGGCATACCGCTCCCGTGGCTGGGCTTCATCATCTGGCTTCTTGTCGGATTGGTCATCTACTTCGCCTACAGCCGCTCGCATAGCACGGTGGGCGTGGATGAAGCAGCGGCTGGAGCGTCGCTCGGGTCGTAAGGTTCTCCCACCCTCGGCCTAGTTGAGAGCGGGAGCGTGCGTACTGCGGTCAGCGGGGACCGTTCGTCAGCCCGCATCCTGCGGGCTTCCTACTCGTACGTTTTCGCGCAACTTTCAAAGGAAGTCGCCATCCTGGCGATTGCGCGAAAATCGCACGTCCCCGCTGACCGCAGCACGCGCTCCCGCTCTCAACTATGCCGGGCGCGCAACCGTAATCGCAGCGATGCGTTCCTCGGCCGTGCGTCCGGCGACTTCTTCGCGGGCGAGCGCGAGCGCTTGATCGACGCCGGCCAATCCGGAGAAATCCGCGATGCGGCCACCGTGTAACAGATAGAGTTCCGGCAAGGCGCGGCCGACGTCGCCGAACGAGGTCGCATTCTCCATCGTTTGCGCCAGTCGTTCGTCGAGCTGCGCGATGGCAAAGCACGTGGTCGCGGCACCGCGTAGCGCGAGGCGAATGACGCCGCGTTCGTCGACGACGCGTAGATCGCTTCCGTAGCGATAAGCGCAGAGAACCGGCGTGAGATCGGTGCGTTCGAGAGATTCGGGCGCGCAACGCATCGAACGAGCGACGATTTCGCGACGCTGCTGCTCATCGGCAGCGCCATGCGAGGAGGACTCCGCGAGCGCGGTGGCTCCCGATGCGGTTGCTCGGACGCGGCTGCGTTGCGCGTCGATTTCGACGCTCACCTCGATGCGATCCGGAGCGGCTCCCGCGGCGATGGCGCGGTCGCCGGCTTCACGCCGGATGCGCGCGATATCTTCGGCGGTGGGGTCGGCGATGGTTCGTTCGACCACGTCACGCACGAGCGCGAGCGCGACGCCGATCGGCGAGATCACCTCGGCATCGCGCGCGATGCGGTGCGAGAGGCCCAGGGATTCGGCAACGAACGGCACGATCGCGGCCGCTCCGCCGCCGCCGCCGATCAGCACCAGGGCGTGGCGGTCCAGCGAATTATCGGCGATCAATTCCTCGATGCAGGCGCGCACGATTTTCGCTGCGTGTTCGAGGACGCGACGCGCGAGCGCTTCGGGAGAACCGCCCAGGTGCTGCGCGAGCAAGGCGAAGCCGATCTGCGCCGACTCGCGATTGCCGCGCGCGAAGTCGTCCTCGGGGACGTAGGCCAAAAGATTGCTTGCACAGGTGGGCGTGAGCGCGGCGCGCGTTCCATCCGCGAGCAGGAACGTGACGTAATCGGCGGGATCGCTCGGTTTGGGTGCGATCGTTTCGATGCGCGCGCCGTTCAAGGCGTTCGGTTCTAAGAAGCAGACGTACGCGCATCCTGCGATGTGCGCGGAGCGCGGGCCGGCGGCGATAATGTCGCTTGCCGAGACGCGCAGCATGCTGCCTCCGGCTACGCCGAGCGTGCGCACGTCGACGGTTCGGAGCATGGTGCGATGGCCGCCGATGCGCGCCGGACGCATGCGCGGCTGGCCGGCCCGAATCGCGGTGCAGTCGGAACTGGTTCCACCGACTTCGATGAAGATGCCGTCGCT
>DATKQG010000004.1 GCA_035532835.1 Candidatus Dormiibacterota bacterium | reverse complement strand
ACTTCGGGGACGGCGGCGCCGCAGATGCTCGGGACCGCTCAGAACGAGCGGCACGCATTTACGCAGCCGAGCAGCTCCACGAGCCAGGCGATTCCGGGCCTCTATGAGGTTGAGTATGCAACGGGCAGCGCATCGACGCTGCATCCGATGCTGCTATCGAAGCTTGCGAGCTTCAAGGGTGTCGCGATGCACTCGATCCAGAACCCGATGACCGGCCACACGGTGCAATTCGTGCACGTCGACCCGCAGAGCGGGCCGAGCGCGGTGGCCGCATTGAGGGCGCTGCCGGGTGTCGTGCGCGTGGTGGCATCGGGCCGAGCGCATTTGATGGCGACGAACGTACGCGATCTCACGAACGAACCGATGTTCCAAGGCGAGCCTACGACCCAGGGTGGCTCCGGCGGAGGCGTCAACAATCCGCCGCTTTATCAGACGGCGTCAACCGGGGGCCAGTGGGACATGCACATGATCGGCCTCGATTACGCCTTCGCCTACTCGCAGCCGAACAACGGCAGCGGCCTTGCGGCCAATCCGAACGCCCTAGGTTCGCCGACGATCAAGCTGGCCGTGATCGACACGGGCGAGGACCTTTCGATTAGGGAACTGCAAGGTGCAAACGGCACGCCCAAGACCGTCTACGCGAAGTGCTTCATCACCAGCGCGAACGGCCTAACGCAGAGCAGGAGCGATTTTGTAACCGACGAGGATGGCCACGGTACGGATACCTCCAGCATCGCGGCCGGTGATTCGGATAACGGCTTCGCCTTCGCGGCGGCGGGCGGCAACGTTTCGCTGATGGCCTACCGCGTATTCCCGACGCCGGACGACACGTGCGTGCCGGGCGGCACGTCCGACAATCAATGCGGCGCGACATATCAGGACATCTCGGACGCGATCGACGACGCGGTGAACAACGGTGCGAACGTCATCAGCATGAGTTTTGGTGCGAACAATCCTAACGGGGGACCAGTTTGCGTCAATGGTCAAGATCCTGACCCGTATGAACAAGCAGCGATTAGCTACGCGCTCGCGCACAATGTGATTCTTGTCGCGGCAAGTGGTAACGAAACCTCAGGCTACGTAGATGCGCCTGCATGCGACGCAGGCGTCATCGCCGTCGGAGCTAGTGCGCTTGCTGATGGACAGCCAAATGGCTCGGGCCATACCGGCGGCACGGCAACCGCGCCGGTTGAGTATGTCGCGAGTTACTCGAACTACTCCGCAGCCGCACCAACCACATGGGGTATCGTGGCTCCGGGCGGCGACGCGAATCCCGCGGCCGGTTCGGCCGGCGATCCCGATCTGCTGCACTGGATCGAGAACGCGTGGACCAGTACGCCGTTCGACTCGAATTTCGCGGGAAATTGCGCGACCGATATCTTCAGCGAGACCGGGAACTGTCGCGTCTTCATCGACGGCACGTCGATGGCGACCCCGCACGTTGCCGGCGCGGCGGCGCTGATTCTCTCGGTTGCGCCTGGCTATGCAAACGCGACGACGATGAAACAACTGCTGTGCAATAGCGCGGATAATATCGGCGACCCGCACCAGGGCTGCGGACGCCTCGACGTCAATCGTGCGATGGCGATGGCCCTCAACGACCCGGTCTTGCCGGGCCCGGTGACGCCGTAGAACGCGTAGAAGCGATCGACGAGTACCAACTCCTCGCGGAGGCCGTCCCCCACATCATTTGGGTGGCGGCTCCGGATGGCCGCGCGGAGTACTTTAACGCGCAGTGGTTCGCGTACACCGGCGCTTCGTACGCCGAGGCGGCGGACGACGGTTGGCTGCGTGCGGCGCACCCCGACGACTTGCCGCGCGTGGTGGGCTTGCGCTCGCAAACGCTTCAAACCGGCGACCTCTTCGAGACGGAGTTTCGGCTGCGCCGGTTCGACGGTGAGTATCGCTGGTTTCTGGTACGGTCGGTCGCGATGCGTAGCCCCTCGGGCGAGATCCTGCGGTGGTTCGGGAGCTGTACCGATATCAACGCCCAGAAGCGCGCCGAGGAGCTGTTGCTGTTCTTCGCACGCGCGGGGAGCGTGCTCTCGGAATCGCTGGAACCGCGCGTTCTCGGCCGCAACTTCGCCAAGTTGCTCGTCCCCGATTTTGCCGACTACTGCCAACTCTTTCTGATCGACGACGACAAGTTCGCATTGCTCGCGGATGATTACGCTGATGCCGCGCAGGCCACCGTGATGCACGACCTGCTGGCTCGGTATCCGGTGACCCGCGACGATAGGCTGATCGCCGGCGTTCTCGCATCCGGCCAACCGCGTTTGATCGAAGAAGTGCTGCCCGAGATGCGCGCCGAGCGCGCCCGGGATGCGGAGCATCGCGCCCTGCTCGACCGCTTCGATGCGCGTTCGCTCATCTGCATGCCGCTCACGGCACGCGGGAATTTAATCGGCGTCTTCCTGAGCGGTTACACGCGCTCGGGGCGGCGTCATTCGTCATCCGACGTTCCTGTATTACACGAGATGGCCCGTCGCCTCGCGCTCGCGCTCGATAACGCGCGACGCTACCAAAACGAGCATGAGGTGGCTGCGGCGTTCGCTAAAGCGATGCTTCCGCGCGAATTGCCGCGCGTCGAGGGCGTGCGCCTTTCGCGCTTGTATATTCCGGCATCGACGGAGCTGCGCGTTGGCGGCGATTGGTTCGACGCGTTTGCATTACCCAGCGGGCTGATCGGGCTCTCGATCGGCGACGTGACTGGGCACGGGCTCGACGCCGCGATCGTGATGGGGGAGATGCGCCAAGCCATTCGCTCCGCCGCGATCGAATCGAATGCGCCATCGCAGGTGCTCGACCACGCCGACCGGGTCTTGGCAATGAATCATCCGGACGCGATCGCAACCGCGGGATTCGGAATCTACGATCCGGCCGATCGCTCCCTCACGTATGCCACCGCCGGGCATCCGCCGCCGCTCGTGGCACGCGCGGACGGCAGCGTATACGAAATTATCGCGAGCGGCTTGCCGCTGGGGCTGCGCAGCGCCGCAACCTGCGATTCGACGGCCATTTCGCTCGATGGCGGAAGTCTCGTATGCTTCTACACCGACGGCCTCACCGAGTTCGATCGCAACGCGATCGAAGGGGAGGAGAGCCTGCACGCCGCGCTCGCAGCGCAAGCCCTCGCACCCGCACGCGATCCCGCCGAAGCAATTTACCACGCCGTCGTCCACGACGGTTCGCATCACGACGACACCGCAATCCTGGTGTTACAAATCGAGTAAACCGGGCCTTGTCCCTCCTGTTTTCGCGACGCAGACGATTTCTTCAATGTGATCCAAAGATCCAAGCCGCATTTACCCTGGAAGGTAATCGGAACGCGAAATGAAGCGGGTTTGCTACTCGAAATCGTCATTGGAGCCACAACGACCGTCCGTAGATAATCGTCCATTTTGCTACCGACTGTGGGATCCGGATCCGAAGATGCCGCGCTCCTACGCCGTCACACTCCACCTTGCCGCTGCGTTTCGATGCCATGGGGCGTCATGTTTTTGGAGCCACGACGCTGCTGTTGGGCGTCGCCAGCCTGGTACTGCACGATCAACTGATCTCGAACTGGCAGTTACCCGGCGTCGCAGCCTTCATCGTCGTCACGTCGGTCGCGCAGATGATCGGCGGTGCCGCAATGCTGTTGCCCAAGACCAGCGGGTTAGGGGCCTGTATTCTAGGCATCGTCTATCTCGTCTTTTCGCTGACCTTCGTGCCGGGTGTCGTTGCCCAGCCGGGGGTCTACGCAAGCTGGGGCAACGTCTTCTATCAATTGGCTCTCGTCGCGGGGGCGATGGTCGTGTATGGGTTGGCGTCGCCGTCCCCGGCCCGTGCCGCGAGGCTCTGCAGGGGCGCGATAGTGCTCTTCGGCTTGTGCAGCATTTCGTTCGCGATCGAGCAAGTGGAGTTTCTCGCCAGGACGGTTAGTTTGGTTCCACAGTGGATTCCGCCGAATGCGATGTTTTGGGCCATCGCTACGACGATTGCATTCGCACTCGCCGGCATTGCGCTTGCCGTCGGCTGTAAATCGCTGCTTGCCTCACGGCTTCTGGCGTCGATGCTCGTGCTGTTCGGAGTTGCAGTATGGATCCCGATCTTGATCGCCGATCCAAGAACGCCCTCGAACTGGAGCGAAGGCATCGAGACCCTTGCGATAGCCGGAGTTGCATTGATCGTTGCGGACTTTCTCGGGCGCGAGAATCTCGCGCGAGAACGCGTCGCTGCAATCTGACTCAGCGTCGCCACGAGAGCTGCGATCCCGCCGTACGGTGCCAGGCGCTTTCGTGGATGAAAGTGCCGTTAGCTTAAAGGTGTCCCGCGCAATTCATCCGGCGCGTACGGCTCAAGGGGCGGTTGAATAACCGATGCTCGCCAGAACTCGCTGTGTCGCGACCGCTTCCTCGAACGTTGGGACGGCGCTGGCTCCGGTTTCGATCTGTTTGAGCCATTCGTCGTAGAGTTCCATCAGCGGCGGGACGTTCTCTAGGACGCTTTCGAAACGCGCGTACGGGGATGGTTTCACATCGAGTTCGTCCGTGGCGTCGGCTTCGATGGCGAAGAGACGCATGTCGAGCAAACCGGTACCGCTTGCGACGGCGGTGCGTTGTTCTCCGTGGACCGCGAGCGTGAACTGTTCGACGTGCGTCGTTGCGTCGGTGGTGAGGCGGGCGACTAGGCCGTCACCGTAATCGAGCAGGGCGAAGGCGCCGTCGTCGGTTTCGCTGGTGAAGGTGCCTTGTTCGTCGGTGCGCTGGGGATTGGCGATGCGCGTGTATCCGGTAGAACGAATCGGCGGACGGCCTGCCAGATGGTTTGCGCCGTCGATCGCGTGAGACATCAGCGCGCCGCAAATACCGCCGCCGGCCTTGCGTTGGAACATCCATCCCCGCGGTTTCAGGTCGGTTGCGCGTCGGCCCGGCATGAGATGGGTGAGTTCGATTTCGCGCATCGGCGCCAGGTGGCCGTTGGCGACCATTTGCTGCAAGGCGATTCGCTCGGGCGCCCAGCGAAACTCGTGCGAGACACCGCAGCCCGTTCCCGCCGCCTTCGCCGCGGCGAGCATTTCCTCGGCTTGCGCCACATTCAGTGCGAACGGCTTTTCGCAGAGCACGTGCTTGCCGGCCGCGAGAGCGGCGAGCGTATCGCCGTGGTGCGCAAAGGGTGGCGACGCGATAACGACGGCGTCGAGTTCGCACCCGGCGAGCATCTCCGCGCACGACGTGAACGCGTGAGGAATCGACCGCTCCTTCGCAACGCCCGCGGCGCTATGCGGCGATGCAAGCGCCACAACGTCGAATCGTGGATGCGCCAGCAGTGCGGGCAGGTGCGCCTTGACGCCGAATCCGGCGCCGACGACGCCGACGCGATATCGTTCTTTCATGATTGCCCGGTTCGACGCGCGCCCGGTTAGGCTTCTTCGCGCAGCTCCGATTCGACCAGATCCATCGCTCGCAAAAGCTGCGTATCGGAGATCACCAGCGGAGGGGTCAGCGAAATCACCTCGCCCTGCGGCCCTGCCTGCAGGGCGATCACGCCGCGCGCCAAGAGGCGCGTAACGATCCGTTCGGCCAGCGCACCGTCGCGCAGTTCCAAGCCCCACATCGCGCCGCGCCCGCGCACCGCCGACACCCCCCGGTATTCGCGCAGCATCGCAAGGCGGTCCGATAGGAGTCTCCCGATGGCGCGGGCCCGTTCGGGAAGTTGCAGCCGTTCGAGTTCGTCGATGGTCGCGAGCGCGGCCGCGCAGCCCATTGGGTTGCCGAGGTAGGTTGAGGTGTGGAGCGCTTCGCCGGTCGATCGCGGCCACGCATCCATGACGGATGCTCGCGCAACCATCGCGCTGATCGGAAAGCCCGAGCCCATGGCTTTGCCGATGCAGATAATGTCCGGGGTAACACCTTCGTGGTTCGCCGCGAACCAATCACCCGTGCGTCCGAAGCCCGTATAGATTTCATCGAAAATCAGCAAAATGCCAAGCTCGTCGCAGAGCGCACGGAGGCCCGGCAGATACCCCGGGGGTGGAACGACGCATCCACCGCGCCCTTGGATCGGCTCGACGAGTAACGCGGCTAGGTCGCTGCGCTGTGATAGCGCCCTGCGGGCGGCCGCCAAAGCGTGTTCCGCGGTATCGCGTTCGGCCCGGGGGTAATCGAGAAAAAGCGTATCTGCGGCAATGAGTCCCGCAAACGGCGTGCGGAATTTGTCGATGCCGCTCACAGCGAGCGCGCCGAAGGAGAGGCCGTGGTAAGCGTTGTGGAATGCAGCGAAGGCGTGCTTACCGGTTGCCAGCATCGCGGTCTTGAGCGCGGCTTCTACGGCCTCGGATCCCGTGGTTGCGAGGAACGTTTTATTCAAGCCGGCCGGTACGATGCCGGTCAGGCGTTCGAGCAGTTGAGCGCGAATCTCGGTGGGGTGAACGTCGCCCATACCGTGCATTAAACGCGCTGCTTGTTCGGCGATCGCTGCGATCACGCGCGGATTGCTGTGTCCTACATTTGCGACCCCAAAGGCCGAGGTCAGGTCTATGTACCGGTTTCCGTCGACGTCGGTAACGGTCGCGCCCCGCGCCGACTGCCAGAACACCGGAAACGTTTCCGAAAGGAACGTCACGTTCTGCGATTCGTAGCGCTGCAATTGCGGGACCAACGCGGCGGTGCGCGGCCCGGGGATTGCGCTTGCAAGGTGTTCGCGCTCGTCGCTACCGGCCATCGTCGGCTCCTTCATGAGTTTCGTCGGTAATCCATCGCACGAACTCCGCGATGCGCGGACGACCGCCGTGGTATGCGAGTAACGGGGGACGCTGTAATTCGCCGAACCGCGCGATGCGGGATGCTCCCAGCGTTTGCGCCATGCGCGCGATCGCGGGCGTGTTTCCCGCAACGGCAATCGCCTCAAGGGGAATGCCGTGCTTTCGCACGCATGCCTGCGCGTCGTGCGGTCCATCGACGCTATAGGCAGCGAGGGTGCGCGGCAACATCGGCGGCGCTTCGTTGGCCGGCGGGTCGAGCAGCAGCACGAATGACGCTTGGGGATTGGAGAAAACGCTCCCGCTCCCGCCCGCCGCGCGAAACGCCGCTAGGTCGCGCGCGCTCGCGACGGCGGCGCTCGCCCCGGCATCGCGCGTGCCTAGCGGAAATTCAACGGTCGCGCGTTCGATTTCGGCCGCCAAGATGCGAGCAAAGGCCTCCGGTGTGATGGTTCCGCCTCGTTCGATAAACAACATGTGAAGCGACAGGCAGCCTTCGGTATCGTACAACACGAAATCGCGGGCGGCGCCCGCAGCGATCGCGGCGGCCGCGCGCTGGTCGGACAGCGCGGATGCGCAGATATATCCGGCGCTCGCCTTATTGCCGTAGGCGACGTATCGCGCGTTCGGCGAGAGTTGTTTGGCGATCCGGGCGAGGGTCGCATCGTTACCGAACGCAACGACGGCGTCGAAGGCTTGCAAATCGACCGCATCGTCGTCGCCGGTCCACTGCTGCGCGCGCGCGGCGCCCGCAAACTCGTCGAGTTCTTCGGCGAGGGTTGAGAAGAAGGCGCGAATGAAGCCGTCTTCGCGGTCCTTGACGAGCACGTCGCACTTCGCGCAGAGCGCGAAGAGCGCGGGCCAGAGCGCGACGCCGATGGTCGTGCGGCTTGAAACGATGCACGTATGCCCCGCCGGCAACGCACGCGCTCGAACGTCGCCGCCCTGCGAGGCATACCCATCCAGCACCGCGAGCTGCCCGAGTTCGCGCTCGATCGTCGCAACGATGGCGGCCGGTTGCAGCGACGAAAAAAGTTGATCCAGCGCATACTCCACCACCGGCAACGAGTATCCGGTGCGCTGCACGACGAGTGCCTGCGCGCGAACGCGAGCCGGGAAGTCGGCGTCGGCCCAGCGTTCGGCCGCGTCCGCGATCGCGCCGACGATCCGGGCCACGGGGACGTGCGAGAGGGCGGTCACGCGCGCAGCAGTTCTTCGGCGTCGAGCGAGCAGCCGCGCAGCGCGGCGCCGTGCTCGCGCCCAATCAGGATAAACCCGCCGTCGTGCGCGACGCCCAAGTCTTCGGTAGCGACCGCCAAACACGACGAGCGATTGGCAAGATCGACATGCACGAGCGCTCCAACCGTTCCATCCGCAAGCGTGGCGCCGTCGGGCCCTACCACGCGCGCGCGCAGCCACGGCGGAGCGAGCTTGACCCGCGTCGGCAACGAGCGCATGGCGGGCGCATCGTAGTACTGCGAACTCAGTTCGGTCATGCTGTATTCCGCTACGATCGCTTCAACGGGCAAGGTGAATCGTTCGCAAATACCCGCGTAGAGCTCGGCGCGCTCGACGACGCGCGTGCGTCCCTTGAAGCCCCCCGTCTCCATGACCCGGGAGCCGGGCGGTAATTCCAACCGGAGATCGCGCGCGGTCATCGCTTCGATCACGTGCACGAGCGCAAACGCGGTTGCGGCGATGCAGACGGGTTCGCGTGACGCAATCGCATCGTGCAGATCGGCCAGAAAGGCATCGAAGAACAGATCGTCGCCCCGGAGATACCACCCCGTTTGCTCGTTCCCGCGCTCGGCACTCACTCGCCCCATCATATAGCCGAGCGAGGATTGCGGGCGGTCGGCCGGGTTGGGTACGAGGTTGAGATACCGCAGCTTCAATCGGTCGCCGAGCATGAAGCGATCGAAGCTCGCCAGGAGCGAGGCGTCGTAGAGATCGCGCGACTCCATAAAATGCCGTCCGCCGATACCCTGCGTGGTGCCGCTGGTTTCAAAGGCTAGTGCGGCAACGGCCGGGTCGAACGTCGTCATCGTCGCTTCTTTAAACGCGGCGCTGGGAACGGCGGGAATCTCGTGGTAGCTCGCGGGCAGCGATGCGAGGCTGAATCCGAGGCTTGCGGCGTACCGAGCGTACGGCTCGTTATACGCGAACTGATGCGCGAAGATGCGCAGGGCGAGGTCGTTGAAATCGCCGTCTTGCATCGGTGTGCCATGGCGATGCCACGCATCGATCCAATGGAGGACCTCGGCGTCGAGCGTCTGCGCGTCTTGGCGGTAGTGAGGCATGGCGGGGACATTCTCGGCCAGCGCGCGAACTCCCAACCCCATGGGCATGACACTTACGCAGAAGATCCTCGCTCGCCATGCGGGCCTCGACCGGGTCGAACCCGGGCAGATCATCAACGCCAACGTCGATTTGGTGCTCGCCAACGAGCTTTCCGCCGCCGTCGCCATCGGCGTCATGCGCGGCATGAAGGGCGCCGACCGCGTCTTTGACGCGAACAAGATCGCGCTGGTCGAGGACCATTTCGTTCCGGCCAAAGACGCGCAATCGGCAAAGCTCGCGAAGCTGATGAAAGATTTCGCCGTCGAGCAGAAGATCAAGCATTTCTTCGACGTCGGCCGCGGCGGCATCGAGCACGTCGTGCTGCCCGAAGAGGGCTTGGTCGCCCCGGGCGAAGTAATCGTCGGCGGCGATTCGCACACCTGCACCTACGGCGCCTTCGGCGCGTTCGCGACCGGTATGGGATCGACCGATATCGCGGCCGCGTTCGTGCTCGGCGAGGTTTGGCTCAAGGTTCCCGGTACGATCAAAATCGTGTACAGCGGAACCCTCAAGAATCACGTATACGCGAAGGACTTGATGCTGCGCACGGTCGGCGAACTCGGCATCGACGGCGCGACCTACCGTGCGATCGAATACCACGGAAGCACCGTCGACGCGCTCTCGATCACCGGCCGCATTACGATGGCCAACATGGCGATCGAAGCCGGCGCGAAGAACGGCATCTTCCACGCCGACGAGAAAACGATTGCCTACGTTCAGGAGCGCACCGATCGCCCGTTCATGGTCGAACGCGCCGATAACGATGCGATATACGAGCGCGTCATCGCGATCGACGTTGACGATCTCGAACCGCAAATCGCGTGCCCGCACACGCCCGACAACGTCCATCCCGTCTCCCAGGTAACGCGCGAAGACATTCCCTTAGACCAAGTCTTTATCGGCTCGTGCACCAACGGGTACATCGAGGATCTGCGGGTCGTCGCGAAGATTCTTCAAGGCAAACGCATTTCGCCGAACGTGCGCGTCATCGTCAACCCAGGTTCGCAAAAAGTCTGGATGCAGGCAGCCGAAGAGGGCATTCTCACGATCCTGGCCGCTGCCGGTTGCGCGGTGAACACCCCCGGCTGCGGCGCCTGCTTCGGCGGGCACATGGGCACCCTCGGCGACGGCGAGCGCGCGCTCTCCACGACCAATCGCAACTACGTGGGCCGCATGGGCTCGCCCAAGTCCGAAGTCTATCTCTCATCGCCCGCTACCTGTGCCGCGTCCGCGCTGACCGGCATCATCACCGATCCGCGCGTCGTCGACGCCGCACTCGTCTAGCTCGCAACGCTCGAAAAGGAACCATCGTGGAATCCACACTACGCGGACACGTGCACAAGTTCGGCAAGAACGTCGATACCGACGTGATCATCCCCGGTAAATACTGCAACATCATCGATCCGGCGGAGCTCGGCAAACACGCGCTCGAAGGCATCGACCCCGAATACACGGCACGCATGAAAGCGGGCGACATTATCGTCGCCGATACGAACTTCGGCTGCGGTTCGAGCCGCGAGGTCGCGCCGATCGCGATCAAAGGCTCCGGCACCTCGGCCGTTATCGCCAAGAGCTTCGCGCGCATATTCTATCGCAACGCGCTGAACATCGGCTTGCCCATCTTCGAATCGAGCGAAGCGGTCGACGGCATCGAAAACGGTGACGAAATCGAACTCGAACCGGCGACCGGCGTCATTCGCAACATCACGCGCGGCACGTCGTACCAAGCGGCGCAATTCCCGCCGTTCATGCAATCGCTCATCGACGCCGGCGGGCTTGTTCCGTACGTAGAAAAGCGACTCGCCGAAGCGAATCGCTAGTGATCGCGTTGTAGTACCGCGCGAGAGCGGGCTACACCGGTTTGCCGGGGCCTGTGAAGGAGGAGCGGAGCCAGGATGGCGGGAGCGACGACG
>DATKQG010000003.1 GCA_035532835.1 Candidatus Dormiibacterota bacterium | reverse complement strand
TGGCTCACCATCACGAACGCCGGGCGGCGCAGTAACTCCGCGGCAACTTCTTGCGTGCTCGACGACACCAACGTCTGCGTCATTCGGCAACCTCGGTTGCGCTATGCTGCGCTTCCGCGGCGCGATGCCGCTCTTCCGCTTCGCGCAACGTCTTGGCGAGCGCGATGGCCTTTTCCGCAGAGCGATCCTCGATAAACGTCAGCGCCGGCGTATGGCGCAAATCGATCTTGTGCCCCAGCTCTCCGCGCAAAAATCCGGCCGCATGCTCGAGCGCATCGAGCGACTGCCGCGCCGCATGCCGATCGCCGATCACCGAAACGTACACCTTACAATGTTGTAGATCGTCGGTCACTTCAGCCCGCGTCACGGTTACGAACGAAAGCCGAGGATCGCTCAGCTCCTGGGTAATCAACGTCCCCAAAATCCGCTGAATCTCATGATCGATCCGAGCCTGCCTCTGTGCCTTCATACGAACCTACTTCCTAATCTGACCTTCACTATTTCCTCTGCCGTCTTTGGTTGGTGGGACGGCGGCACGTGGGGTGGCGGGCCGTGTGAGAGCTCCCCGGAGCCAGGATGGCGGGAGGGGAGCTGAACCGAGTAGCATTTTTACATGGATGTAAAAATGCGCGCGTGCCCGCCACCCCATGTGCCGCCGGCCCGCCAACCAAAGACGAGCCCCTACTCTGCTGCGACCTTCTCGATCATGTAGGCTTCGATGATGTCGCCTTCTTTGAGGTCCTGGTACTTGGCGATTTGAATACCGCACTCGTAACCCTCGGCGACTTCGCGAACGTCGTCCTTGACGCGGCGCAAGCTCTCGATCTCGCCGGTGAATACCACCGCCGAATCGCGCAGCAGGCGAATCTTCGCATTGCGCGTGATCTTGCCGTCCTTGACGTAGCAGCCGACGATCGTGCCGACCTTGCTGACCTTGAATACGGCGCGAACCTCGGCGTGGCCGAGCACGATCTCGCGTTCGATCGGCGCGAGCATGCCTTTCATCGCCTTCTTGAGGTCTTCTTCGATCTCGTAGATCACCTGATAGAAGCGTAGATCGACGCCTTCGTTATCGGCCAGACGCTTTGCCGTTTCGTCGGGACGTATGTTGAAGCCGATCAGCACCGCGGTCGACGCGCTGGCGAGGTTGACGTCGTTCGGTGAGATCGCACCGACGCCGCCGTGGATGACGCGGATGTCGACGTTTTCGGTCGAGAGCGACTCCATCCGGGTACGCAACGCTTCGAGCGAGCCTTGCCCGTCGGCCTTGATGATGAGGTTGAGGGTCTTCTTGCCCTCGGTCGGCATCTGCATGAACGTTTCGAGCGAGATGCGTTGCGAGCCGGTGCCCGCGATGCGCACGTCGCGACGACGCGTCTTGCGTTTCTCGGCGGCTTCGCGCGCTACGCGTTCGTCGCTGACGACCATCAGCGTATCGCCCGCTGCGGGGACGTCGGAGAGGCCCATCACTTCGACCGGGATCGAAGGCCCGGCTTTTTTGACCTGCTTGCCCTTGTCGTCGATGAGCGCGCGGACTTTGCCGAACGTACCGCCGACGACGATGATATCGCCGACGCGTAACGTGCCGTTCTGAATCAGCACGGTCGCAACCGCGCCGCGGCCCTTGGAGAGTTGCGATTCGATCACCACGCCCGTTGCGCGACGATTCTTGTTGGCCTTGAGATCGCGGATGTCGGCTTCGAGCAAGACGGTTTCGAGCAACGATTCGATGCCCTCGCCGCTCTTGGCGGAAACCGGAACCATTTCGACCTTGCCGCCCCAATCGACGGGCTGCAGGCCGAGTTCCATGAGTTGCTGTTTTACGCGATCGGGCTGCGCGTCGGGCTTGTCCATCTTATTGATGGCAACCACGATCGGCACGTTTGCGGCTTTGGCGTGCGCGACGGCTTCGCGCGTTTGCGGCATGACGCCGTCGTCGGCCGCGACCACGAGGATCGCGACGTCGGTGACGCGCGCGCCGCGGGCACGCATGGCGGTAAACGCTTCGTGACCGGGCGTGTCGATGAAGGTGATCTTGCGATCCTTCGATTCGACGGTGTACGCGCCGATTTTCTGCGTGATGCCGCCGGCTTCGCCGCCGGCAACGTTGGCGACGCGAATCCGATCGAGCAGCGAGGTCTTACCGTGATCGACGTGTCCGAGGACCGTTACGACCGGCGGACGCGTCGTGAGCATCTCGGGTTTGTCTTCTTCTTGCTCGACGGTGACTTCTTCGCCGGCTTCCTTGACGACCGCATTGAAGCCGAACTTTTTGGCGGCCGCGATTGCGACGTCGCTGGAGATATTCTGGTTGATCGTCGCCATCGTGCCCATCTTGATGAGCTCGGTGATAACGTCTTTGACCGGAACGATCATCGAGGTCGCAAGTTCTTGCACCGTCAACAGATCGGGGATTTCGATCGCTTCGAGGGTACGCGCCGGAACGATCGGCGTGTGATCGCCGGTCTTCTTCTTGCGCTGACGCTCTTTTTCGATCAGGAGTTCTTTTTCGCGATCCTTCTTGGACGTCGATTTGTCCTCGTGGATACGCGAGCGTTCACCCGGGCGTCCGCCTGCCGATGGCGCGGGGCCGTCGGTCGGCGAGGATGGGACACCGGGACGCGGCGGCATCGGGCGCGAGCCGGGCGCGAGCGGGCGGAACGGGCCGTTGCCGACCGGGCGGCGCGGCGGCGCCATGGGAATCGGCGCTCCCGCGGGGCGTGGCGGCGCGGGCGAGATGAGCCCCTTGCCGCCTTGGCCGGGAAGAGCTTGGCCGGGACGCGGCGCGACGCCCGGACGGCCGGGCATGCCGGTCTGAGGGCCGGGAGAGGCTGAAGCCGACGTCGTCGGCGCAGGGGCTCGGCGGGCAATCGAGGATTGGCCGGCCGGCACCGGGCGCAACTGCGGGATCGGCATGTCGGGAGCGGGCGGCTTCGGTACGCGCGGTGCAGCCGGGCGAGGAGCGGCCGGTGCGGGCGGAGCGACCTTGGCCGGCGGCTCGGGAATCACAGCGGGCGTCGGCGCGGGTGCGGCCGTAGCGGGAGCCGGGCTGGGGACCGGGGCGGGTTCCGGAGCGGGCACGGGTTCGGCGGGAGCCGCAACCTGTACTTCGGGAGGCGCCTCGGGCTCGGGTGCGGCGACTGCCGCGGGAGCGGCTTTCGGCTTGCTTTTTGCCGGTGGGCGCGTCGTGCCCGTGACGGGCTTGAGCTTGCTGACCGGCGCCTCGGCCACCGGGGCGGCCGGCGGAGCTGCTACGACGACGGGCGGTGCGACGGGAGGCTCGGCGAGGGCGGTAGCGCCTCTGGCTGCGCCCGCGGCCTTCGCCGGAGCTGCGGCCCGCGCCGGCGCGGCGGCCGGTTTGAGCACGCTGCGAACCAAGTCCGCGATTTGCTCGGGGACGACACTAAGCTGATTCTTTGCTTCGAAGATCCCGCCCAAGCGCTCGTTAAAGAGCACGATTAGTTCCTTGGACGTGAGCCCTACCTCTTTGGCGAGCTCGAAAATCCGTACTTTACCCGTAGCCAACATCTCTCCCCAACGCGCGCTGCACGCTAGGGTCCTCATCAAGTTGGAGAGGGACCGCTTCGGCTTAAGAGCCGGAACGACGCCTCCCGCGTGTTACGCGGGGCCCCCCAACCATCCGGTCGGCTACCCCGCTACGTGATCAATTTGCGTCCCTCATCGCATTAGGACGGCCGGTCGCTCGTCTTCGTCATTGTTGCTTCACTCATTTCAACGAACTACTTAGTAACCCATATTCGTCGGCAATCGATGCAAGCCCCGGGTACCGACGATTCTTTGCCGCTCGGGCAACGCACGCCGCCGAGCACAGGTACGCGCCCCGGCCCGGTTGCTTGCGTTTGGATGCCGCGGGATCCGCCTTCCAACCCTCCGACCCGCGGACGAATCGAACCAAATCGGATTGCGGGAATCGCCCACGGCACCCAACGCACATACGGAGCGGTCTACTCGCCATCTCCCAGCCGCTCGCGACGGAACTCTTCGAGCTTCCGAATGAGATCGGCGTCGATGCCTTCGGCGGCCGCCGCCGGCTCCGCTTGCGCCTCTGCGACCGCAGCTTCCGGCTCGGTAGCAGCTTCCAGCGTGCCGTCTTCGGCCGTCCGTTCCGTCCTCTCGGCGAGGTAACGTTCGCGCGCTTCGTCGGCTTCGGTCTCGCTGGCGATATCCAATCGCCAGCCGGTCAGACGCGCGGCGAGCCGCACGTTCTGGCCCTCACGCCCGATCGCAAGCGAGAGTTGATAATCCGGGACCACGACCAGCGCAACCCCATCGTCTTCGAACAGTTCGACGGAGATCACCTTGGCCGGCGCGAGCGCGTTCATGATGAAAGCTTCGTGCTCGGCGTCGTAACGAATGACGTCGATCTTCTCGCCGCGCAAGTTATCCGAGACGTTGGCGATCCGGCTCGATTTTGGCCCGAGGCACGCACCGATCGGATCGACTTCGGCGCGCAGGCTGCGCACCGCAACCTTCGAGCGGCTTCCGGCTTCGCGCGCGATCGCCATGATCTCGACGGTGCCGTCCGCGATTTCGGGAACTTCCAGCTCGAGCAGGCGTTGTACCAATCCTTCAGCCGAGCGGGAGAGCACCACCTGCGGACCCTTGGGCGACTTACGCACGTCGACGACGTACGCGCGGATGAAATCGTTGATGCGGAACGCCTCACCCGGCACTTGCTCGGAGAGCGGCAGAATCGCTTCGTCGCGACCCTCGAGAAGCACGTACATATTGCGCTGTTCGTAACGCTGCACGGAGCCGGTTACCAAATCGTTGAGCTTGCGCGCGTACTTGTTGAAAACGGTGTCGCGCTCTGCTTCGCGGATGCGCTGCACGATGACTTGCTTGGCGGTCTGCGCCGCGATACGGCCGAACTCTTTGGGCGTGACTTCCTCGTCGTAGAAATCGCCCGGCTGGTACGGAGCGCCGGCCTGCTTGAGCGAGACCTCGAGCTTGGGATCCACGACCTCCTCGACGACGTTGCGCCGATGGTATACGCGGTAATCCCCGTTCTGGCGATCGACCGTGACGATCGCATTCGCTTCGCTACCGTAGTGGCGCTTGTACGCCGTTAACAGCGCGGCTTCGAGCGCCTCGAGCAGCATCTCGAATGGAATGTTGCGTTCTTTCGCAATGAACGACAGGACGTCGATGAGTTTTTCTTCAGCTACCGGTTCAGCCATGTGTTTTCCGTTCACGTTTATCGCGTTGCAGATCGGCGCGCGGATCGTACTCCAAATTCGCCGATTTGATCGTTGCTACCGGCAACGGCAATTCGCCGTTCTCGGTTTCCAGGATTACCGTTTCGCCTCGTAGCCCCCGAAGGATGCCGCGGTGCGTCTTTGCGCCGGCGATCGTCAGCGTGGTAACCACGCGGGCTTTCTTTCCGGCGAATCGCTCGTAATCGGCCGGACGCACGAGCGGACGCTCGAGCCCCGCGGATTCGACTTCCAGCGAATACTCTTCTTCGATCGTTTCGAGTGCGTCGTTGATCCGCGCCGCGATACGCTCGCAAGTCGCTAGATCGACGCCGCCGACCTTGTCGATCGTCACGGTCAGCGCGACGGCCTTACGATGCGGGCGTGCCGCATGCAGCACCACCTCGACATCGGCGTACGCCGGATCGTGGACGATCGCGTCGAGTTCGCGCTCGAAAGCGATGACCAGGCTCTCCTTGTCCATGCCGCCGAAAGCGCCCCCTTACAACAACGAAGCGCGGGACCTGCCCACGCTTACGATCGAAAACCGCTCTCAGCATACCGAAAAACGCGTCGGGCCGCAACCCCGCGGTGGGTGTGGCCCGACGTTTTTGGTCTCGAACGTTCTGATGCGATCGACGCGCTACCGGAGTATCGTCCGGCTTGCGTGGGCTCAGTCCGTGGGGAGCGTGGCCCTATGTTGCGCGTGCCTCGCGGGCGTTATTGCCCGGTGGATCTTGCGGTTCCAACCGCCCTCCTTCGTTCGTCAATTCACGAAGTCCGTACCCATCGGGTACGGCTTCATTGTACTGCGACCAAGATCGGTCTTCAAGTGGGAATGACGCGCATCACGGCGACGAGGAAGCAGGCGAGAACGGGGTGAGGCGCCGTTCGTTGCACGTTACCGTGGCGTTAGGTTCGACGATCGGGTTCAAGCCTTCGTCGAATGGTGCGAGCGGCGCCTTGGTACGGCCACCGAAGATGCTGATCTGCGTTCCGTTCGCGCCGCCAGGATTTTGGCGTGCAGCGTGCGGGAAGCGCAACAGCCATCCGGTGCAAAGCGTGAGCGGGCCTTCATGACGGACGCTCGCGACCCACATCTCGATGCGGTTCTCGCTGCCGCTCCCGGTCTCGGTGAGACGGAACTTGGTCTGCGCCACAACCTCCGGCGGCGGGGTCGGCACCAGGCGGCCGCGCAAGGAGACCGGGGGAACGTATTGTTTGAATTCGGGATGCACGGCATTGTGCGGAAGCATCGCGCGCAGTCGAGCGTTCAGGTCGATCGACGGTTTGCTCGAGGTGCCATGGCCCGCGCGCGGAGACGGACTCGGCGGGAGGTTTACCGCTCGCGATGGACCCGGCTTGGCTTTCCCGGGAGCATTTCCGGCCCGCGGACCCGGGGATGCTTGCCCTTTGGGGCCCGGCCGCGCGGCCTTGCCGGCGGTCTTGGCCGGAACCGCGGCACTGGTCGGCCCCGGGCTCGGGACTCCGGCGTTCTTGGCCGGGCTGGCGGATGCGCGCGCGGCCGGCAGGGCGCTGGCCTGCGGGGTGGGGCTACGCTTGGCTGCCGGAGCTGCGGGAGCCGCGGTGGGCGCGGCAGTAGCGCTCGCAACCGGCGCCGGCGTGGCGGGAGGCTGCGAGGGGGCCGCGGTCGGCGACGGAGGCCGTTGCGTGGGCCGCGCGGTTGGAGCGCTCGTCGGTACCGGCGAAGGCGCCGCGGTCGGGGGGAACTTTAACGTGACGGCGACGGCGGACGCGGTAGGAAGGCTCACCGGCACGGCGGCCACGTTCATGGCCGGGTGCGGTTCCACGACCGGTTGCGTCGGCTGCGGGGCCGGCTGAACCGATGCCTGCGGGACCGGCGGCGGATTCGGCGGAGCCGACGCCACGATTTTGGCCAGTTCGTGACGGCTGGGCGGAACCGGTTGGCGCGCGGGCTGGACGAGCGGTGGGTGCTGCGGCGGCGCGATGCGCGGCGCAAAGGGCTGCGGAGCCGCGGGGTGCGGAACGGCGGGCTGCACTTGCGCGAGGGCCGGGGTCCGTTGTTGCACCGTCACGATTTGCGCGCCGATGACGCTCTCCGACGCGCCTTCCTGTGACGAGTTCGCGACGACCGCGAACAGCAGCGCCGCGAGCACGAGGTGCAACAGGAACGATGCGAGGGTGCTTCCCGCGAGCCGCTCGCGGTAGCGCCGGTCGGTCGGATCGGGCACGAGTGTAAGTGCGCTTCGAGGCGCGCAGGAGCCTGCAGCCGCTTCATCGCAAGGCCACAACGCTTATGGAAACCGTATTGCAGAAACGCACGAAAATCGTTGCAACGATCGGTCCGGCATCGCGCGATCCGGCCATCATGCGCTCGCTCTTCATCTCCGGCGCGAACGTTTTGCGATTGAACTTTTCGCACGGCACGCCGCAAGAGCACGCCGAGGTCATTCGCACCGCGCGTACGGTAAGCGCCGAACTCGGCATCCACACCGCGATCCTCCAAGACCTTCCGGGGCCCAAGGTTCGCACCGGCAAGCTCGCGGACGGCCTGGAATCGGTGAAGCTGGAACGCGGAATGCGCTTCGTGCTGACCACGCAAGACGTACCGGGAACGAACGAGCGGATCGGCGTGCAGTACAAGGATCTGCCGCACGACGTCGCAATCGGCAACCGCATCTACTTGCAAGACGGCCAGATCACGCTGCGCATCGTCGGCAAGAACGCCACCGACATCGAAACGACGGTGGAGTTCGGCGGCGAGCTGCGCTCGACGCAGGGCATCAACTATCCGGACGGCTCGCTGAACATCACCTCGGTCACCGAGCGCGACTTCGAGTACCTCGCGTTCGGTATCGAGCAGCGGGTCGACTACGTGGCCGTCTCGTTCGTGCGCAGCGCCGAGGACATCAATCGCGTCAAAGCCTTCATGGCCGAACGCGGAGCGCGTATCCCCGTCCTCGCAAAGATCGAAAAGCACGAGGCGCTGGAGAACCTGGATAGCATCGTGGAAGCGGCCGACGGGATCATGGTCGCCCGCGGGGATCTCGGCATCGAGATTCCGCTCGAACGCGTGCCGCTGATCCAGAAGACGCTTATCGCAAAATGCAATCGCGCGAGCAAGCCCGTCATCACCGCCACCCAGATGCTCGAATCGATGACCTTCGCTTCGCGTCCCACCCGCGCCGAGGTGGCCGACGTCGCCAATGCCATCCTAGACGGCACCGATGCCGTCATGCTTTCGGGCGAGACCGCACGCGGCATGTACCCCACCGAAGCGGTGCGCACCATGGCCGAGATCGCGCGCGAAGTCGAGAAGAGCTATCCGCACGCGATGCTTCGCGACCGGCGTCTTCACGGCATCGTTCCCACGATCGCCACGTCGATCGCCGAAGCGGCGACGCGCTCGAGCGACGAGTTGAACATCCCGTTCATCGTTACCGGAACGACGACCGGAAATACCGCGCACCACATCGCCGCGTTTCGCCCGCGCGCGCGGGTGATCGCGCTCACGCCCAACCCCGAGGTCGCGCGACGCCTCGCGCTGATCTGGGGGACCGAATCGCTGCTTATTCCGGCCTATACCTCAACCGACGTTCTACTCTACGTCACCGAACAGACGATGGTACAAGCCGGCCTGGTGCGCACCGGCGATTTGATCGCGTTTACCACCGGTATGCCGGTGGGAGCGGGCGGCACGAACCTGCTCAAAGTGCACCAGATTCCATAACCCGCACCCCGCGCAGAAGCGTGCGCGCGTGTTCGAGCGCGATCGCGTGCGGTTCCCCCGAAAGCATGCGCGCGAGCTCGACGGCTCGCGCGCTCTCGCCCTCGATCTCGTGGAGCGCGATGGCGACCCCTTCGGATTCGTCGCGCTTCTCCAGTACGTAGTGTCGATCGGCCCAGGCCGCAAGCTGGGCGAGGTGAGTGACGCAGACGACCTGGGCGCAACGCGCCAAGCCGCCGATGCGCGCACCGACCGCCGTCGCGGTCGCGCCGCCGATGCCCGCATCGATTTCGTCGAAAACCAGCGCGCTGGGCTCGCGCCGGCCCGCGAGCACGACGACCAGCGCGAGTAACAAGCGCGAGAGTTCGCCGCCCGAGGCAACCTTCGCAAGGGGTCGCAAGACTTCTCCCGGATCGGCCGCGAACAGCAACTCGATCGATTCGGCCCCGTCGGGCCCGATCGACGGGCGCGCGATCATCTGCGGCTCGACCCGTGCGTTCGCGAGCGCCAGATCGGCCAATTCCGCTTCGACCGCGGCGCGCAACCGGATCGTCGCGGCGCGACGCAGCTCGGTGAGTGCGGATGCGTCGCGCTCGAGCGAGGCTTTCGCCGCATCGAGATCGGCCACGACGCTGGCTAGATCGCGGTCGCGCGCTTCGAACGCCGCAACGGTTTCGCGCGCGGCAGCGGCATGCGCGTGTACCGCTTCGATACTCCCGCCATACCGGCGCTTGAGACGATCGAGGACGTCGAGCCGCGCGTTGATCCGCTCGAGTTCCGCGGGATCGTATTCGGCCGCATCGATTTCGCGCGCGATGCGCGTCGCCAATTCCGAGACTTCGCTTTGGAGCGCGTCGGCCTGGGCGGCCATCTCGCGCAGGTCTTGGGATATTTCCGCGATTCCGCCGAGCGTGACGCTGGCGATGCCGAGGCTGCCGCCCGCGCTTGCGTCGTCGTCGGCCAAAGCCGCGTGCGCCCCGCGCAGCGCCGCGGCGATACGCTCGGCGTGATCGAGATAACGGCGACGCTCGTCGAGTTGCGCGTCCTCCCCTTCCAGCGCAGCGGCAGCCTCGATATCGTCCAGCGCGAAGCGGGCGTCGTCGTAGCGTTCTTTGGCAACGCGATCGTCGATTTGCAACGCTGCCAGTTGGCGTTCCGCTTCGCGCACGCGCTCGTACGCCTGCACGACTCGCGACTTTGCTTCTAGGGCCGGCTCGCCGGCGAAACGATCGACCGCTTCGAGGTGATAGGCGGGCGAGAGCAGGCGTTGCGCCTCGTGCTGCCCGACGATCTGCGCGACGTGGGTGCCGATTTCACGCAGGTATCCGGCGGTCGCGGCGCGCCCATTCACGCGCACGCTGGACTTGCCCGACGCACTCATCTCGCGAGCGAACGTTGCCTCCTCACCCGGCTCGAGTTCGAACCCGTCGGCGTTGAGACGAGCGAAGAGCGCCTCGTCCGGGTCGAAGCCCAGCGTCACCATCGTGCGCGCGGCACCGCGGCGCACGATGTCGCTCCCGGCGCGGGCGCCCAGCGCGAAACCGAACGCTCCGAGCAGCATCGTCTTTCCCGATCCGGTCTCGCCCGTAAACATCGTCGCGCCCTCGGCGAAGGTTATCTGCGCTCGATCGATGAGCCCGTAATTCTCGATCTCCAGGCGCCGCACCATATCGCGCTTCTTTACCGCGAAGCAGCCTTGATGGAAACGCCCCAGCGCATCTTCTCTTCCAGCCGCTCGAAGAACCGCAATGGTTCGATGCGCGCGAAACGCACCGCGTTGGGATGACGCTCCACGCTGACGCTGGTGCCGGCCGCGAGGACGGAGAGAACGTCCCCGTCGCACTCGAGGTGCGCGTGCGCGATCTCGCTATCGCAGCCGATTTCGATACGCGAAGACGCCGGCACGATCAACGGCCGAGAGAAGAGCGTATGCGGTAGGAGCGGGACGATGCCGAAGCCGTCGACGCGCGGTGAAATAATCGACCCGCCGGCCGAGAGGAAGTATGCGGTGGAGCCGGTCGGCGTTGCCACGCAGACGCCGTCGGCCGGAATGTCGGCGATATGTTCGCCGTCTAGGCTAACGCCGAACGGGACGGTACGCGAGACTTCCCCTTTGCGCACCACCACGTCGTTGAGCGCGAAGAACGATTGCCCGGCGTACGTCGCTCGCAGCGCGGCCCGTTCGTCCACCACCAAACCGCGTTCGAAGAACTCCGGCAAGCGGTCGATGCGATCGTCATCTTCGTCGAGCTCGGTGAGAAAGCCCAATCGCCCGGTATTGATGCCCAGGAGCGCGACGTGATGTTCGGTCGCCACCCGCGCGGCCCGCAGTAGCGTTCCGTCGCCGCCGACGGTGATGAACAGCGATGCGTCTTCGGCACGCGCTCCCGGCGTCGCCAGGTCCAGCGCGCGATTCTGGTCCTTCCAGACCCCGATTTCGAAACCGTGGCCGCGAAAGCTCGACGCCACCCGCGCGGCAATCGCTCGGGCATTCTCACGCGAGACGTCGACGTAGAGGGTAATCTGTTTTTTGCCGACCGCGAGCGTTGTCATGTACGCTCCTCTTCGCCGACGATACGCTCGATTCGTGCGTCGTCGATAGGAATACCGCTCCGGCGCATCTCCATCAGGAACTCGCGGTTACCGGCCGGCCCGAGCAGGGGAGAAGCCACCAAGGCGACGGGCACCAGGCCGAGCGCGACGACGGCATCGCGGACCTCGCGCAGGATCTCGAGATGCACCCGTGGGTCGCGCACCACCCCGCCCGGTCCCAGCCGTTCGCGACCGGCCTCGAACTGGGGCTTCACCAGCGCGACGATCGCGCCGTTTTCGCGCAGATAGCCGACCGCGCGCTTGAGAATCGTTCGGAGCGAGATAAATGACGTGTCGATGACGATCGTATCGAATCCGGCCGGAAACGCGTCGTCGGGCAGATGGCGAAAATTCGTTCGTTCGAGGACGCTCACGCGGGGATCGTTGCGCAAGCGCCAATCGAGCTGTCCGTATCCGACGTCGACCGCCGTCACGTGGGCCGCGCCGCGTTGGAGCAACGCATCGGTGAAACCGCCGGTCGAGGCGCCGATGTCCAGGGCGCTCGTCGCCGCGACGTCGATATCGAACGCCGCGAGGGCGTGATCGAGTTTCTCGCCGCCCCGGCTGACGAACCGGCGCGGCTGCACGACCTCTATCGTTGCGGACGTGCTGACATTCTGGCCCGCTTTGTGCGCCGGGACCCCGTCGACTTTAACGCGGCCTTCCATGATGAGCGCCCGCGCTTGCGAGCGGGTCGTGCCCGCCGCTTGCGCGACGGCGATATCGAGCCGAATCGAGGCCGTGGGACTACTGCTCCGGGCGTTCGTCGGCCGAAGCCATCGCTCGCTCGACGTGGTCTTGAGCGACTTTAAGGAGCCCCTCGCACTCGCGCGCCAGCGTCTTACCCTCTTTGAAGAGTGCCACCGCACGATCGAGATCGACGTTTCCGCCCTCGAGTTCGCGCACGATCGCTTCGAGGCGAGTCATCTTCTCTTCGAAAACCCCGGGTCGTTGTTCAGCCATCTTCGCGCGTCCCTTCGACACGTGCCAGCAGCGTTCCGCGTTCGAGCCGCGCCGTAATCTCGTCACCGCCGCGCACCTTGGAAGCATCGCGCAGCAGCGTATCGCCGGCAAACACCATCGCATACCCGCGCGCGAGCGGCGCGTGCGGATCCTGCCCCAACAGGTGCGCCGTGCGCACTTCCAGCCTGCGTTTGGCCTCGTTTAACCCGGCTCGCGCCGCGCTATCGAGGCGAGCAACGCTCCGGGAGAGTTGCTGCGCTCGCTGCGAAAGCCGCGCCAGCGGCGTCTGTGCGTCCAATCTCCGTTCGAGGACGAGCACGCGTTGCGCACGCGATGCGACCATCTGCGCGCCCGCGCGAAGCAACGCTTCGTGCGTAACGTCGAACCGTTGGGCCGACGCCCGCGAGGCGTCGCGCACGCGTTGGCCCAGCGCGCGATCCAGCCGCTCGATGCGGGCCAGCCAGCGATCGCGGATCTCACCGAAATAGTTCGCCGCGTTGGAAGGCGTCTCGGCCACCCGATCGGCGACGTCGTCGGCTAAGTGATGATCGTCGGTGTGACCGATCGCGGTCAATACCGGGAGCTTCGCTCGTACGATGGCGCGTACCACCGGTTCCAAATTGAAAGGAAAGAGATCCTCGTACGAGCCACCGCCGCGCGCGAGAACGATCGCATCCACATTCAGACGCGATGCGGCATCGAGCGCTTCCGCGATGTCCATCTGCGCGCCCTCTCCCTGAACTCGCGTCTCAACCACGTCGATCTCGATGTGCGGAGCGCGGCGCGCCATCGTTGTGAGAAAGTCTTCCGCGCCTTTGCCACGCGCCGAGACTAGCGCAACCCTGCGGGGAAACGACGGCATCGTTCGTTTGCGGGCCGTTTCAAACAGCCCCTCGACCCGAAACTTGCGGCGGAGTTCCTCCACTTGCGCGTAGAGATGGCCGACGCCGCCCAATTCTATCGCGGTCACCGAGAGCTGGTACTGGCTGCGAGCGGGCCACGTATCGAAGGCGCCGTCGACGATCGCCTCGCTGCCGTTCTGCAGCGGCGGCAACGACGCGGCGACGTCGGACCACACGACGCACTTGAGGATGTCGTGCTGCTCTTTCAAATCGAAATAGATTCGGCCGCCGCGTTCGGTAACGCCGGAGAGTTCGCCGCGCACGCGGACGCTCGCAAGCGCCTTGCTCTCCGAGAGCATACGCTTGATGTAGCGCGCGAGATCGCTGACGCCGACGATGCGGCGCTCGTTCCCGTTCATCGCGGAGGCGGCGTCGCTGAGGCCGCGAGATTGGGCGCGGGAGCCGCCGGTGCCGGCGAATCCAGCGGAATGTAGTGTTGTCCGTCGCCGACCGAGTTCGCGGGCGGTGCGGCCGCCGATGCCTCGGGAGGCGGCGGTAACGCCGGCGTAAACTGCGTCGCCACCGGCACGGGCACGGCTGCCCCGCAGTCGCCCGTCGGTTGCGTGCCGATCAAATAGTACGGGAATCCGCCGCTCTCGCACGCCGGGACCTTCACCACCTGGTCCGCCGGGAACACGAAGTGGTGTTTGGGCACGTTCGCCAAAGACCGCTTCATGAATCGCGCCCAAATGCGGGCCGGAATATCGCCGCCGTACGATTCGTTCATCCGCGAGTAGTTGTCGTTGCCGATCCATACCGCCGTCACCAGATCCGGCGTGTAGCCGACGAACCACGCATCGCGGAAATCGGACGTCGTCCCGGTT
>DATKQG010000002.1 GCA_035532835.1 Candidatus Dormiibacterota bacterium | reverse complement strand
GTGCTGCATCTGGGCGCAGATGGGTTGAGACTGGGTGGAGCCGCTCGGCAACACCCGCCGCGCGCATCTGCGTTGGGCCGTCCTCCTCGTTAACGTACTCTTCGGTGCTCTCGTTCGCTTCGACGCCCATTGCATCCATCTCCATCGATGGCGCAACGTGCGCAAGATCGTAGCGACCGAGATAACTCACTGCGAGTTCGCGGAAGATGTAATCGAGCAGCGAGGTCGCCATCTTGATGTTGGCATGACCGACGACCGGACCATTCGGCTCGAAGCGCGTGAACGTGAAGGCTTCCACGTACTCTTCGAGCGGCACGCCATGCTGCAGACCGAGGCTCACCGCGATCGCGAAGTTATTCATCAGCGAACGGAACGCGGCGCCTTCTTTGTGCATGTCGATGAAGATCTCACCGAGCTGGCCGTTGTCGTATTCGCCGGTACGCAAGTAGACTTTGTGTCCGCCGATGACGGCCTTCTGTGTATAGCCGCTGCGGCGTTCGGGCATGCGGCGGCGTTTGGCGATGTAGCGGTAGACGAGCTTCTCGGCGATCTGCAACGGTTGTTGGAAGGCCTGCGGCTGTTCGACTTCGTCTTCGACCGATGTATCGCCATCCAGCACGTAGCTGCCCGCCAGCGGTTGAGAGAGCTTCGAGCCGTCGCGGTAGAGCGCGACCGCTTTGATCATGCGCTCCCAGCTATAGCGGTACGCTTCCTTCACGTCGGAGATCGTTGCGGTTTGCGGTAGGTTGATTGTCTTCGAGATCGCGCCCGACACGAACGGCTGCGCCGCGGCCATCATCTCGATGTGCGCGAGCGGGCGGATGTAGCGCGAACCGTATTTGCCGCACGGCGTGGCGCAATCGAAGACGGCCAGATGCTCGTCTTTCAAGTACGGCGCGCCCTCGACCGTCATGCGGCCGCAGATGTGCGCCGATGCTTCTTCGATCTGCTGCGCCGTGAAGCCGAGGCCGTCGCGCAGTAACGAGAAGGAGAAGTCGTTGAGATGTTCGCTCGAGATGCCGAGCTGCTGGGTGCAGAATTCTTCACCCAGCACGTAGTGATTGAAGACGAACGGCAGCTCGAACGCGCCGAGGAGCGACGCTTCGATCTTGGCCAGTGCTTCATCGTCGAAGCCCTTGGCTCGCAACGTAGCGCGGTTGATATGCGGTGCGCCCTCGAGCGTGCCGGTACCCTTCGCGTACGTCTCGATCGCCGCGATATGCTCGTCGCTATATCCCAGACGACGCAGCGCCGCTTCGACCGACTGATTGACGATCTTGAAGTAGCCGCCGCCGGCGAGTTTCTTGAATTTCACGAGCGCGAAATCCGGCTCGATACCGGTGGTGTCGCAATCCATCACGAGGCCGATCGTGCCGGTCGGGGCCAAGACCGTCACCTGCGCGTTGCGGAAGCCGGCGACTTCGCCGATCGAGAGCGCATCGTCCCACATCTTGCGAGCGAGCGCCCACGTCTCTTGCGTGAAGAGCGTCGGGGCGTGCGTCACGGGCTTGACCGAGAGTTGCTCGTACTCGTGCTCGGGCGACTTGTACGCCGCGCGGCGATGATTGCGAATGACGCGCAGCATCGGTTCGCGATTGGCTTCGTAGCGCGCGAAGGGTTTGAGGCCCTGAGCCATCTCGGCCGACGTGCGGTACGCGGTACCGGTCATCAGCGAGGTGATCGCGGCGCACCAGCCCAAGCCTTCTTTGGAATCGTACGGCAGGCCCATGCGCATCAGCAGCGTGCCGAGGTTTGCGTAGCCGAGGCCCAGCGTGCGATAACCGTGATTCTTCTCGGCGATCGTGCGCGACGGCATCTGGCCCATGGCGACCGAGATCTCGAGCGTCGTCGTCCACATGCGCGCGGCGTCGGCGAACTGCTGCGCGTCGAACTCGCTGCGATCGTTCATGAACTTCACGAGGTTCAAGCTCGCGAGATTGCAATTGTGCGCGACCATACCCTCGGCGATGACCGAATGCGTAACCGGCTCGGTAATATCGTAGACGGTCTCGATGCCATCCGGCACGATGGACGCGATTTTGGGTGAACGCGGATTCTTCTTGTGCGCGTTGAACGCGGTTTTGAGAATCGTTTGTGCCTTCTCATTTTTTTCGATCGAGCATGGGAAGCCGATCAACGAGAAAAATTTGCGCGCCTGCTGATTATAGAGATGGAGTTGGCCCTGGGGGTTCTTGCGGCCGGCCGGGTGGGTCCACGAGATACGCGACGTCATGCCGAGATCGGAGAGCAAGAGTTGCACGGAACGAAGCAGCGCGGGCGCAGACGACGCCAGCATCACCTCATTTTCGCTGGCGCGGTGGTCGTTACGAATGCAACCATCAGCGGAGAAGAGCCCCTGCAGATAGGCGACCTTCAGGTCTTCGGGAGCGCGGTGAACCGCATCCGGGACGTCCTTGCCGGTTGCGGTCGCCTGCTTGAAACCGTAGCGGGTTTCGAGGTGACGAATCAACGATGACTGCGATGAGGTCGTTTGGAAGACTCCGCTGTGTTGAACGCCAACCGAGTTCATCCGGACGTCCGGGCCGCCGACAACAGCCGCGGCAGCCACTTTGAGCTCGTTGAAGCGGGCAGTCATCTCATAAGCGATCTGCTTTTCTTTCGGACCGAACACAAGCGCCGCCGTGTCTTTATTGAAGACACCGTCGCCGGTAAGCCAGCCGAGCATCTGCCAACGTTTCACCTCGGTTGCATCCGAAGAGTACGCGACCGGGTTACCGCTCTCGCGAATTTGAACGCGATCGACGCCGGGAACGAGTTGGTCCATGCGCTTCCACGTTCCATCGAGGGTGAGGAACCGGTGATCGGCCGTCGCACGGATTTCGCGCCCGTCTTTGAGCGTCATTTTGAAAACCGGCTTCTCGCCGACCTGAGTAACAACTGCGGGGCGGTGCGCGGTCAATCGGCGATCGTCGTGCTCGGCGTGAATGTCGGTCGTGACGAGCACGCTCTGCCCGCTCTGCTGCATCTCGTGCAACTCTTGCACCGTACGAAGGCCGTCCGGCGTACTGATGCGCGTTTCCGGCGCGAAGCACGCGGTATCATCGATAAAAACATATTCACTGCACGGATTGGTCGCGTTGATGCGATCGTCGTTCGAGCAGGTGTGCCACTCTTGAATGATGTTATCGAATTGCAGGCCCGGATCGGCGCACTGCCATGCCGCTACCGCAATCTGCTCCCACAGATCGGCGGCCTTGATGCGTTTGACGACGTTGCCCTTGGTGCGGCCGATCAGGTCCCAATCGGCATCGCTCGCAACCGCATCGAAAAAGTCATTCGTTAGGCGCACCGAGTTGTTCGAGTTCTGGCCTGAGACGGTGCCGTAGGCCTCCGAATCCCAACCCGTATCGTACTCCTCAACCGCCAGACGCGTGTAACCCTGACGGGCGTAATCGAGCGCGTTCTGCGCCGCGCCGGACGGAATGCCGATGCCGATCGCATCGCGAATCGCGGTGCGCAGCGCACCGTTGAGCGCGGGGTCGAGGCGAGCGGCTTCGGGCACGCGCGTATCGTGCGCGGCAGCGATGATCGCGTTAATGTACTTCTCGAACATCCGCGAACCGACGACGAGGTCGGCGACTTTGCGCTCTTCGCGGACTTTCCAGTTCACGAACTCTTCGATATCGGGGTGATCGGCGTTGAGGACCACCATCTTGGCCGCGCGCCGCGTCGTGCCGCCCGACTTGATGGCGCCTGCGGCCCGATCGAAAACTTTGAGGAACGACATCAAACCGGAGCTGGTGCCGCCGCCGGTCAGCTTTTCGCCGGCCGCGCGAATCTTGGAGAAGTTTGCGCCGGAACCCGAGCCGCCCTTAAAGATGCGCGCTTCGCGCACGATGCCGTCGAAGATGCCGCCTTCGTTGACGAGATCGTCTTCGATCGAAAGGATGTAGCACGCCGAGACCTGCGGATGTTCGTACGTGTTCGCCGAGCGTTGTGCTTCGCCGTTAAACGGATCGACGTACCAATGCCCCTGCGAGGGGCCGGCGATGCCGTACGCCCAATGCAAACCGGTGTTGAACCACTGCGGCGAGTTGGGTGCGGCGACCTGGCGCGCCAGCATCCCGGCCATCTCGTCGTAATAGACGCGCGCGTCCTCTTCGGTATCGAAGTAGCCGCACTTCCAGCCCCAATACGTCCAGCCGCCCGCCAAACGATTGAAGACTTCGCGCGAATCGAGCTCCGCGCTGAATTTGGAATCGGCCGCCGGCTCCGAACGCCACAGCCATTGGGGTACGTCGCGCTCTTCGACCCGCACGGTCGCCGTCGGCACGCCCGCTTTGCGGCAGTATTTCTGCGCGAGCACGTCGACCGCGACCTGACTCCAGCCGGTCGGGACCATGACGTCCTTCGCCTCGAAAATCACCGAGCCGTCGGGATTGACGATGCGCGAGGTGCGAGGCTCGAACTCCAGGCCCGCATACGGGTCGCCGGGAGCGGAGTAGAGGCGGCGAAACTTCATGAGCGTGAGATCCTTGCTTGCGTTGCGGAGAAGAGCGGCAGCATGGGACTTCCGGGGACGAAAATCGAACACCTGTTCGGATCCGGTGATGCCGGAACCGAAGCCATCGAGCCGGAAAGGCCCTCTGGAAGCGCAGGCTTTTATCGTGCTGGCGGACACCTATTGTGCCATACCAGACTCATTAGCACAAGATATTGGGGTTATCGTCCGCAAATCCTTGTGGGAAGACTGTCCATAACGACAAAAATCTGAGGACGGATCTGCGGAGCATTTGTGGGTAAAGTGGATGGGATGTGGATGATGCCGAGGATACCGGGGATATCCGCCCAATCGAAGCGGCCATGTTAGGTCCCGATCGCTTTGCCCCACGGCTGGCCGATGTGTCGCACGAAGAGCTCGAAGACTCCGGTATTCGCGGCATCATCGTCGACCTGGACAATACCCTTATGGGCTTTCGCGAAACCGAGCTGGGAGAGGACCACATTCGCTGGGTACAGCGCGCTCACGACCGCGGCTTTCGGATGGTGATGCTCTCGAATAATTTCACCCAGCGCGTAACCGGCATAGCGGAGCAGCTCTGCATTCCCTGTATTCCGAACGCGCTCAAGCCGCTACCGTTTGGGTTTCTGCGGGCCAAACGACTCTTAGCGCTACCGCGTCGACAGATCGCCGTTGTGGGCGATCAGCTCTTTACCGATGTCCTGGGCGGCAAGGTCTGCGGGCATTACACGATCCTCACCGAGCCGATCGAAGCGAAGGACTTCCCGATCACAAGGGTCTTTCGCTTGCTCGAGCGGTGGATGCTGGCGGGGCGGCGCCCGTAATGAAACTGGCCGTCATCGGCGACCCGGTCGATCATAGTCGAAGCCCGGCCATCCATCGCGCCTTTCTTAAAGAGGCCGAGATCGACGGCAGCTACGTGGCGTTACGGGTGCCGCTCTCGAACGTGATTTCGGTCGTACGCCGCATGCGCATGGACGACTACACCGGTTGCAACGTCACGTACCCGCTCAAAGAAGCGGCGCTCCGCGCGTGCGATAGCCTTACGGAGGAAGCCGAGCGGGCGGGTGCCGTGAACACGCTCTTTTTCGGCCGCGATATTCTAGGCCACAACACCGACGGCATCGGCGCACGCGCGGCGCTTGAAGCCCTGATCGACGAATCGATCTCGCTTCGCCGGATTGGCGTGCTCGGCTACGGAGCTACCGCGCGCGCGATCCTCGCGCAGTTTTCGGAAAACGATGCATACACGTTCGTGTGGGGCCGCGATCCGGAGCGTGTGGAAGATGCTTGCGCGCGTTTCGATGCGTCGCCGTGGCCGGCGACCAATCCGCCGGAAATCGTCATCAGCACCCTACCGCCCGAAGTGCGTTTGCCGCCGGAGATCCTGGATGCGGTGATTCGGGCGGATATCGTGATGGATGTGAACTACGGCGAGCGTGCCACGCTCAGCCGCCAACTCGATCGCGAAGTGGTTCCCGGCGATGCGATGCTGGAAGCGCAAGCCCGCGCTTCGTTCGATTTTTGGCTCGCCCACATCGACGGCGTCGCCCCCGCCGGATAGCCTCAAAACAACAGCCCCGCCTTGCGACGGGGCTGTTGTTTATAAACCCGGAGAAGGGGAGATTCGAACTCCCGAGACCCGTGAAGGTCTGCTCGCTTTCCAAGCGAGTGCATTCGACCACTCTGCCACCTCTCCGCGGAGGCTCGTCGGCGTTTTGCGCTTCGTTTGAGCGTTCCCTTTTGGGTGCGACTTAAGCCTGGAGGTTGGGCTCCGGGCGCTCTTTGGAAAGCAGGGCCTCGAACTCGTCTACCGGGAGCGCGCGCGCGAAAAGGTAGCCTTGGGCCAGTTCGCAACCGCAATCGCGCAGAAAGTCCGCCTGCGCTTGCGTCTCGACGCCCTCTGCTTGTACGCGCAATCCGAGCGCGTGGGCCATGGCGATAATCGCCGAAACGATGGCGAGGTCGTTGGCGTCATCCGGAATATCGCGAACGAACGCTTTGTCGATCTTGAGTTTGTCGATGGGAAAGCGCTTCAAATAGGCGAGCGAAGAGTAACCGGTGCCGAAATCGTCGAGGGCCAGATCGATCCCGATGGTTTTGAGTTGGCGCAGAATGCCGATGGTATCTTCCGCATTCTGCATCGCGACGGTTTCGGTAATTTCGAACTCCAGCTTCGAAGGATGCAATTTGCTGGCGCGGATCGTCTCTTCGATCGACTTGAGGAGGTTGTAATGCAAGAACTGGCGGCCTGAGAGGTTCACCGCAAGCTGCAGGTCGTCTCCAAAGCGTGCGTGCCATTCGCTCATTTGCGCCGCGGCGGTGCGCAGCACCCATTCACCCAATTGTACGATGAAACCGGAGGTCTCGGCTTGCGTGATGAAGGTCTCGGGCGGCGAAAACGTATCGTCGCGTTGCGGCCAGCGGCACAGCGCCTCGGCCCCGACGATGCGGCCGGTCTGCAGATCGATCACGGGCTGATAGAAGATGCGAAACTCGCCATAGGTCAGCGCGTTGGAGAGCCGTTGATGCATCGGCAAGCGAAAGCTCATGCGAGAAACCCGGCGACCTTGCTGAAGTACGCAATGCGCGCGGCCTCTTCGGCAAGATCCGTCTGCATGAACGCATCCTCGAGATGCTCGGCGATGGAAGAGAGGCCGTGACGTTCCATGATGACCGTATCGATGCCGCGCGCGAATTCCAGCGCGCAGAGTTCGGCGAGTTCGCTCGAACCGTTCGGGCGGAACGGAGTCCATGCCAGGCTCCCGAGCGATTCGCGAGCGCCGACCGTATCGCGCGGAAAGACCGATCCCGTGCGCGACCACACGACGCAGAACGTCGGGTGCGTGTGCACGACGCAACGCACCTGCGGCCGCTCTCGATACGCGGCGAGGTGGAGCGGCAGCTCGCTGGTTGGGCGCTGCGCGGGATCGCGGGCCGTGCCGTTCGGATCGACGCGCACCAGCTCGCGCGGTTCCAGGCCGCCGAGCGAACGAGCGGACGGCGTCGCGACGATATCGCCGTCGTCGAGGAGAACGCTGATATTGCCGCTGGTGCCCGTCACGAGCCGCCGGTCCCAGAGGCGCTGTCCGTAGCGGACGATGGCTTCACGCGCGCGCGCTTCGTCCATGGCTAGACGCCCGCCGGATGCCAGATCGTTTTGATTTCGCACAACGCGGCGATGTCATCCAAGCTCTGCGCCCGTTCCGAAAACCACTCCTCACGCGAGCGCTCCGGGTAGCGCCGCGTGCGTTTGACGTTTGCGGCGGCATCCCGTTCGAATGCGGCCAGCGACGGATCGGAGCCGGAGAGCAACAGGGCGTTGACGTCCATGTGTTTCGCGAGTGTCGGCCCGATTTCGTCGCGATATCCGGTGAGAATGTTCAGCACGCCGTTGGGTAGATCGCTGGTAGCGACTGCTTCGGCAAAGGCGATCGCCGTTCGCGGGTCGCGCTCCGAAGCCAGCACGATCGCGGCGTTTCCGGCCACGATCGCGGGCAGCACGACCGAGATCAAACCGAGCAGCGACGGGCGATCGGGCGCAAGCACGGCGGCAACGCCCATCGGCTCCGGCGTCGAGAAATTCAAGTGCGGGCCGCCGACCGGGTTTCGGGTCGAGAGCAGGGCTGCGAATTTATCGCACCAGCCCGCATACCATATCGTGCGATCGATCGACGCATGCACTTCGCGTTCGGCTTCGTCGCGAGTGAGTTCCATGCCCTCGCGCACGCGCTCGACCAACTCGGCGTGGCGTGCTTCCATCATCTCCGCCAGCCGGTAGAGTACCAATCCACGCGTCCCCGGCGCGGTGTTCCACCATCGCGGTTGCGCCGAGCGAGCGGCCACCACCGCATCGCGCGCGTCCTTGCGAGAAGCGCGCGCGATATTCGCACCGAAATCCTCGCCGTCCCACAACGGATCGCTACGCCCCGACTCCGAGCGAACGAACGCGCCGTCGATGAAGAGTTTGTACATTTTTCGGATCGGGAGGCGTGCATCGCCATTCTTGGGCATACCTTGCGCTACGACGCAAGGGCGGGCCAGCCCTCGGGCGAACCTTCCGCCATGGTTGAATCAGCTTCCCCGGCGTCACTAGGGCGCGTCATCATCACCGAGCCGTTCGACGAGCGCGGGATCGCCGTGCTACGAGACGCCGGCGCCGAGGTCACCTCGATGATCGGCGCTTCGCGCGAGGCCCTCCATGCGGCCCTAGCCACCGCTCGCGGGCTCATCGTTCGTTCCGAAACGCGGGTGGACGCGGAGCTGTTACGTTTCGGACCCCAGCTCGAAGTGGTCGCACGAGCCGGCGTAGGGGTGGATGCGATCGATGTCGATGCGGCCAGCGCGGCCGGAATCGTCGTGGTTAACACTCCCGGCGCAAACACCATCGCCGCGACCGAACAAACCTTTGCGCTGCTCTTCGCGGCCCTGCGTCATACGCCGCAAGCGCATGCAAGCGTCCATGCCGGCCACTGGGAGCGCAAGCCCTTCATCGGCCACGAACTCTTCGGCAAGACGCTGGGAATCGTTGGGCTGGGACG
Source organism: Candidatus Dormiibacterota bacterium (assembly GCA_035532835.1). Lineage (NCBI taxonomy): Bacteria > Bacillati > Candidatus Dormiibacterota > Candidatus Dormiibacterota bacterium. The sequence goes on along the minus strand of DATKQG010000002.1, from coordinate 516 downwards.
CATCGGCAGCAACGTCGCGGTTCGCGCCCACGCATTCGGCGCGACCGTTCTTGCGTTCGACCCCTTCGTTCCGGCCTCGCGCGCGAATGCACTCGGCGTCGAGTTAGTCGAGTTCGAGGAATTGCTGGGGCGCTCGCACATCGTCACGCTCCACGTTCCGCTCACCTCGCAGACGCGCGGCATGATGGATACCAGAGCGATGTCGCTGCTGCGCCCGGATGCGGTATTGATCAATTGCTCGCGCGGCGGCGTCGTCGAAGCGCAGGCCCTGTTGGATGCCGTGCAAAGCGAGCGCATTCGAGCGGTTGCGATCGATGTGGTTCCTGTGGAACCGCCGCCGCCGGGGTCGGCTTCGGCCGCGCTGCTCGCGCATCCGAGCGTGATCGCGACCCCGCATCTGGGCGGCTCGACGTTCGAAGCATTGGAACGCATTGCGCTCGAGCTTGCTCACGACGTCGTGCGCGTGCTGGGCGGACGCCCCGCCAGCGGAGCCGTCAACGCGCCGAGCCTAGTCGG
>DATKQG010000001.1 GCA_035532835.1 Candidatus Dormiibacterota bacterium | reverse complement strand
CGTCGAAGCGACGATGCGAGAGATCACCGCCGCGGCCGCGCCGCAGTCCAATCCCTTTGGATTCGTCGACGCTTCGGGGACGTTCGCGATGCTTCTGGGCAGCAACAGCCTCTCCACGTGGGAATCGCCGTCGAGTTTCGTCCAGGTCGACAGCGCCGGAGGCTACCCTTTAGCGAAGACTTCAAATTTGGGCGCTTCGATCGTCCCGCCGAATCACAGCCTGACGCTCGCCGACCCGGCCGCAACGCGAACCGTAAGCATCGCGGGGCGCCCGTTCTTGGTGCTGGACCATCTGCTCCATTCGGGCCGCTCGTCGGTAATCGTTCACGTAGCCGAGCCGCTGGACGAACTGAACCGCACGTTCGCGCAGGCGCGTCAAGCTTTCGCGATCGTCTTCGCGCTGGCCATCGCCGCCATCGTCGTGCTCTCGTTCATGTTGGCATCGCAAGCGATCGAGCCGATCAACCGTCTTTCGCGCGCGATGCGCGAGATCGGCTCCGACCGGCTCGACCGGCGGCTGGCATGGCGTCGGCGCAACGATGAAATCGGCGCGTTAGCGGAGAGCTTTGACGACTTGCTCGCGCGCTTGGAAGAGGCATTCGCACGCGAACGACAGTTCATCTCCGATGCATCGCACGAACTCAAAACGCCGCTCACGTCGATCAATGCGAACGCGCAGATGCTCTTGCGTTGGGGCGACAGCGACGCCACGGTGCGCGAGGAGAGCCTGCGCACGATCGTGAGCGAGAGCGCTACGCTGGCCGGCATCGTGAACGGCATGCTCACGCTGGCAAAGGCCGATCGTGGCGACGACCTGCCGAAAGAACCCGTTTCCCTCGCGCACGTCGCCGGCGAAGCAGTGCGCAACGCCGCGCAGCGCGCGCACGAAAAGGCGCTCGCGCTCACGTTCGAGACGTGCAAGCCCTCGCCGATCGTCCTAGGCGACGAGCATCTGCTCCGTCAGCTGGCGAGTAACCTCATCGACAACGCCATCAAATTTACGCAGAGCGGCGGGGTCACCGTGCGCGTCGGCTGCGATGCAGCGTATGGTTGGATCGAGGTTGAGGATACCGGAACCGGTATCCCCGAGAACGAGCTTCCCCACATCTTCGAGCGCTTCTACCGCGCCGATCGCGCCCGTTCGCGCGACGTACCGGGTACGGGGCTAGGGCTGGCAATCGTTCGTTCGATCGCACGCGTCCACGGCGCGAACGTTGTGGCCGAGCGAGCAAGCGGTGGCGGCACGCTGGTGCGCGCCACGTTTGCGCTGCTCGCGCAACCGCTCACGGGCCCTTCATGAACCCGCCACGCGCGCGGCGGTACAATGGGCGCGTGAACTCGATCGAGTGGCGGGGGGCGATGCCGTTCCTCCTTGCCTGGTTGTGCGTGGTCTTCCCAGCCCCCGCAAATGCCGAACCGACGCTGCTGAACGCGGGGCCGGCGCCGGTCGTGGTTGCGATGATGCGATCGGGATCGATCACGATTCGCACGTGGGATCGTCCGCAGGTTCAGATCGATACCGACGGCCAAGCGCAATCGCAGCAAATTCCGCCCGCAGAAGTGCAGCGGCGTTTCCCGGCACAGATTCCGCTGGTGGCGCAGACGCTACGAACGCCGCGCGGCCCGATTTCGCTGCCGCCCGAACGCTTCGTCGCACCGCCGCTCCCGCCCGGTCCTCACTCCGGCATCGTCGTTCGCGGCTACGGCAATACCACGATCACGATTCCGCGCGATACCGCGATGGTGATCGCTCGCGTCGGGCTCGGCTTCGTCGCCATCAAGGGGTACCGGCAGGGCTTTTTTGTTGCGTTGGTCCACACGGGGCGCGTTCAACTCAACGGCGTGAGCGGCACCGGCGCCGTGCAGGTGCTCAGCGGCCCGATCGTTGCGGTGAATTCAAGCTTCATGCGCTTGCGCGCGCGAACCGCGCGCGGCAATCTTATCTTCGAACGCTGTAACGCGATGCAGATCGAGGCGAGCAGCGTATTCGGATCGATCGCCTACGACAACGGCCGCTTTCAAGCGGGCCTCGCGCACTTCCAGAGCGAGCACGGCAACGTCGCACTCGGCATCGCATCGGGCGGCGTGCAGATCGGCGCGCACAGCGCCGCCGGGCACATCTACTCCGATCTGGGAAGCGGCGAGAACGTTCAAAGCAGTGCCAACGACGCGCGAGCGATCGTCAATGGAGGCGGCCCCGTCGTCACCGCGACGAGCGAAACCGGCGCCGTCATTCTCTATCACGGCTCGATCCGCGAGCACCCGCAATTACAGCGACGCCTGCCGATGTTCCGGGCGGCGGCGCTCCGCCGCCCGGCGGTATGGCGGCCGCCCACCTTCCGGCGCGGAAAACCGCCCTCCTAGGGTTGGATTATCTCTCGGATACTGCTGTTACTCGTGTCCGTGACGTAGAGGCTGCCATTTGCGGCGTCGTATGCGATGCCTTGTGGACTGCTGAACATCGCCGTAGCAAACAGGCCGTCGAGGTTGCCGCCATACGCGAGCCCGGCGGGGCCGGCGAACGTAGTGACGGTCCCGGCTAGCGTTACCCGGCGAATCAAGTTATTATTCGTATCGGTGACGTAGAGATTGCCGTCCGACGAGTCGTATGCAAGAAACTGCGGGGATTTGAACTGCGCGCTCGAACCGCTGCCGTCGGCAAATCCGCACGTGCCGCCTGCGATCGTGGTAACGACGCCGGCGGTCGTCATTTGGCGAATTCGACAATTATTCGTATCGGTAATATACAGATCGCCGTTTGCAGCATAAGCGATGCCTTGTGGATATCCAAAGTGCGCGCTCGAGCCAGTCCCGTCAGCAAATCCGCACGCCCCAGGCGCGCCGGCGATGGTCGTAACGACGCCGCTGGCCGTTACTTGACGAATCGTGCAATTTTCCATATCGGTCACATAGAGGTCGTTGTTGGTGGGATCGTAAGCGATGCCGTGTGGAAAATTGAACTGCGCGGCCGTACCGGTCCCATCGGCAGAGCTAGAGCAAGGGGGCCCCGCCCCCGCGAAGGTCGTGACGGCCCCACCGCTTGTCACCTGGCGAATCGTGCAGTTATAGGTATCGGTAACGTAGAGATCGCCGTTGGAGCTATCGTACGCGATGCCGCCGGGTGAACTAAATTGTGCTCCCGCGCCCGTTCCATCGGCAGTGCCGCACGTGGGAGAACCGGCAAGCGTTGTAACAACGCCCGCCGGTGTCGTCTGACGGATAGCGCAATTATAGGTATCCGTAAGATAGAGGTCGCCGTTACCCGCATCGTACGCAATGCCAGCAGGAGCGTTAAAAGCGGCAGCAGTCCCGGTACCATCGGCGAAGCCGCCGGCAACATTGCCCGCGATCGTCGTGGTAAGGACGGAAGTGGTTAGCGGCGTCGTTACCGCGAGCGGGTTTCCGGCGATACTCGCCGCCGGCGTTGCGGAGATCGAAAGCGTGGCAGTCCCCATACCCGTAGCGGAGAGGGTAAATTCATTCGGGTTGCTGCCGGACGCGGCGACGGCGATACCTGCGCCCGCAGTTGCGCCGCTCACGGTTACCGCGAGCGCCGGTGCGCCCGGCCCGACGATGAAGTTACCATCGGCATCCAGCGCCGCGATCACCAACGGCGGCGCGCCGGCAACAAACGTAAATCCGCTCAGCAAGCTGCCCGTTAATGCGATCGAGGAAGCAGCGGCGGTCGCTTGGATCGACGCGGGAATGCCGGCAAGCGTCGCATTGATGGTATTGAGTTGGTTTGCAACGATGGTCGCCGCAACGCTGTTGGTTGAGAGCTTGTTGCCCGCGGCGCCCGGTTGATCGTAGGTGGTAAACGTGATCGTGTGCGCTCCCGCTGCCGTCGCGATCGGCACCGCGCACGTCAAGGAGCCCAACGGTCCGGAGACGCTGCAATTTGGCGAAGTGGGCGAGAGATTCTGCGCGGTTGCAGTGCCGCTATCCACTTGGACGGTGATCGACTGCGTTGCAGGCGAGACGTATGCAGGCTTGCTACCGCGCGAACTCGAGGCGGCCTTGGCCGGAATGGTAATGAGGATGCGCGCGTT